>JBBQSM010000003.1:0-73989 GCA_038234895.1 Gemmatimonadales bacterium | reverse complement strand
CCGACATCGTGGCGTACCTGCTCGCTCTCAAGTAACCGACCGCTCCCCAGAACCCATCGCGATGGCTACCCTCGCCGCGGCGCCCCCATATACCGAGAGCCACACGGAGCCCAGCAACACCGGGATCATGAGTTGGCTCACCACGGTCGATCACAAGCGCATCGGGGTGCTCTACCTCGTCTCGTCGCTTTTCTTCTTCGTGTTCGGCGGTCTTGAAGCCGGACTCCTGCGAGCACAGCTGACCACGCCGAACGGCACGATCCTGTCGGCGGATCTGTACAACCAGATGTTCACGATGCACGGCACGACGATGATCTTTCTCGCCGTCATGCCGCTGTCGGCCGCGTTTTTCAATCTGCTGATTCCATTGCAGATCGGCGCACGTGACGTGGCGTTTCCGCGACTGAATGCCTTCAGCTACTGGGTGTTCCTGCTCGGCGCGATCTTCATCACGTTTCCGATCTTCTTCCAGATCGCACCGGATGGCGGTTGGTTCGGCTACGCGCCACTGAGCACCAAGGCGTACTCGCCCGAGATCAACATGGATTTCTGGGTGCTTGGCCTCCAGATCCTTGGCATCTCGTCGCTGGCCGCCGGTTTCAACTTCATCACGACGATCATCAACATGCGTGCGCCCGGCATGACGCTCATGCGCATGCCGATCTTCACGTGGATGTCGTTCGTTGTGCAGTTCCTGGTCGTGCTGGCCTTCCCGGTCATCACCGTCGCGCTCGTGTTCTTGCAGTTCGACCGTTTCTTCGGCACGAATTTCTACACGATCGCGAAGGGCGCCGACCCGCTGCTCTGGCAGCACCTCTTCTGGGTGTTCGGTCACCCCGAGGTGTACATCCTGATTCTGCCCGCCTTCGGTCTTGTCTCCGAAGTGCTGCCGACGTTCTCGCGCAAGCCGCTGTTCGGCTACCCGGTCATGGTGTACTCGGGCATCCTCATCGGTTTCCTCGGCTTCGGCGTCTGGGCGCACCACATGTTCTCTGTGGGCATGGGCGCGATTGCCGATGCGGTGTTCTCGCTCACGACGATGCTCATCGCGGTGCCGACGGGCGTGAAGATCTTCAATTGGATCGCGACCATGTGGGGCGGCCAGATTCGCTTCACCGTGGCCATGAAGTTCGCTATCGCGCTGGTCGCCATGTTCACGATTGGTGGCATCTCCGGCGTGATGCACTCCTCGCCGCCGGCCGACCTGCAGCAGACGGACACGTACTTCGTGGTGGCGCATTTCCACTACGTGCTCGTGGGCGGCTCGATGTTCGGCCTCTTCGCCGGGTTGTACTACTACTTCCCGAAGTTCACCGGTCGCATGATGAGCGAGAAGCTCGGCAACTGGCACTTCTGGGTGTTCTTCGTCGGCATGAACCTCACGTTCTTCCCGATGCACTTCAGCGGACTGCTCGGCATGCCGCGCCGCATTTATCAGTATGACGCGGGGCAAGGGCTCGAGCTGTTCAACATGCTGTCGTCGATCGGGTACGTCATCCAGGCGATCGGTGTGCTGTTCGGCGCAATCAACATGTGGACGAGCTGGCGCAACGGCCCTCGCGCGTCGAGCAATCCGTGGGGCGCGCCGACACTCGAGTGGACGATTCCTTCGCCGCCGCCGGAGTACAACTTCGCCGAGATCCCGACGGTCAAGTCGCGCTACCCGCTGTGGAACGTGAAGGGCGGTGACACGCTTGTGCACGAAACCACGTGGGAAGAAGAGAAGAACACGCACATTCCGACCACGAAGGAACTCGGCATCGTCATGCCGAATCCGTCCATCTGGCCGCTCGTCACCGCGGCCGGCATCATCTGCATGTTCGCGGGACTGATGTTCCTGGAAAACAGCACCATGCTTGGCGTGGGCATCACGCTGACCGGCGCGCTCTGGTGGGTTGGCGCGCTCTATAAGTGGCTGCTGACGCCGCTCGAGGACCATCACTAGGATGACTGCGACAACGAAACCCCAGGCCGCCGCACACGGCGACGGCCACGCGCACGGCGGCGGCGGTGGACACTACACCACCCTCGGCCTCGACAATCGCAAAGTCGCCATTTGGACCTTCATTGGGTCCGAATGCATGCTCTTCGCATCGCTTATCTCCACGTACCTGATCTACAAGGGAAAGAGCCCGGAAGGGCCGTATCCTGCTGAAGCGTGGACCAATCCGGCTACGGGCGAGACATTCCCGGCGATTCTCAACATCCCGGTTACGTCGGCGTCCACGTTCGTGCTGCTCATGTCGTCGTTGGCGATGGTGCTCGCACTTTCGGCCGTACAGAACAAGAACCTGCCCAAGCACACAACCTGGGAGCGCATCCTCGGCTCGTCGAAGCTGTGGTTGTGGACGACCTGCTTGCTTGGTATCGGATTCCTTGGCTGTCAGGCGTACGAGTTCACGTCGTTCATTCATGAAGGGTTGACGATGCGCACGAACCTGTTCGGTTCGAGCTTCTTCACCCTGACCGGATTCCATGGCGCACACGTGACGGCCGGCGTCATCTGGCTTTTCACGCTGCTGGCGATCGACTACAAGCGCGGCCTGCGTCCCGAGGACTCGACGACGGTGGATATCTGTGCGCTGTACTGGCACTTCGTCGACGTGGTGTGGATCGCGATCTTCACGCTCGTCTACCTGATCAAGTAAGGAGCAGGCGATGGCAGACAACGTTCAGGCCGGCGGCCACGCGCACGAAGACTACCATCCGGGATGGCCGACCTACTGGAAAGTCGCGCTCTTCCTTACGGTGGTCACCGCCATCGAAGTCTCGGCGTACTACATCCCGGCGTGGGAAACGTCGTGGATCTACGTGCCGAGCATGCTCATCATGTCGGGCATCAAGTTCGTGGTGGTGGTGGCGTTCTACATGCATCTCAAGTACGAACACAAGTTGTTTCGCGCGTTGTTCACCGGGCCGCTGCTCATCGCGTCGCTTACGCTCATCGGCTTGCTGTTCCTGTTCTCCAAGCTGGCGATCAAGTTGGGATTGCTGAGCTGACTGCTCACACCACTACCACCCGCAGTTGGTGTTGGGTGTGAGTTGCACGTGATCGGTACTAAATTCAGAACATGCTCTTACATCCCGCAGCACAGCTTTCGTGGACGAACTTCACGGTTCATCCGAGTACGGCGATCGGGATTGCGGCCCTTGGTGTGGCGTATTTCTTACGCGCGCGCCAGGGGCCGAGTGCATTAGATCGGTTTCCGGTGACCGTCACCGGTGCCGAGCAGGCGAGCTCTGCGCAGTTGGACCTCGCCGCCGCGCCGCAGGGGCCGTCGGCCGGGCAACGCGCAAGTTTCATCGTGTCGCTCACGTTGCTCTTCTTTACGCTGAACGGGCCGCTGCACGACCTGAGCGACTACTACCTGTTCAGCGCGCACATGGTGCAGCACCTGATTCTCACGCTCATGGTGCCGCCGCTCATGATCCTCGGCACGCCCGCGTGGATGCTGCGACCGTTGCTGCGCCACCCAACCGTCTTCGCGGTGGCGAAACGGCTCACGGGGTACGGCGCGTGCTTTGCGATCTTCAATGTCGTGCTGGCGTTCTGGCATCTGCCGCCGATGTACAATCTCGCGCTGGCCAATCATCCGGTGCACATCGGGCAGCATCTGATGTTCATCGTGGCGTCGGTCTTTATGTGGTGGCCGCTCACATCGCCGTTGCCAGAGCTGCCCCGCGCGTCGTACCCGATCCAGATGCTCTACTGCTTCGTGATGGTCATCCCGATGTCCGTCATCTCGATCTACATCGCCATGGCAGACACGCTGCTCTACCCGGCCTATGCCGTGGCCCCGCGCGTGTGGGGCGTCGCGCCGATGATGGATCAGCAGTATGGCGGACTGATCATGTGGATTCCGGGCGGCGTCTTCTTCTACGCCGTGATGACCGTTGTCTTCTTCAAGTGGTCTGGGCGCGGCGAGGACACCGAAGCGAGTGCGCAGGTGGGCTGGACTTCTCCTTCAGGTGCCGTGTAATGCCAGCCAGAAAGCCGTCGAGCGGAAAGCGCGCCAGCAAGAAGACGGTGAAGGCGACCGAGACCAAGTTCGGCAAGGCGGCACGCGTTGCGGCGGAGAGAGGGGGCAAGAAGCCCACCGCGTGGCAGCAGTCGGAAGCGCCCAAGCGATCGGTCTACGTGGCGCCCTCTGCCGTGGTTGCCCCCAAGCCAGCGACGCCAGCCGACGGTCCGCGCACGCTGCATGGCATCGTGTCGGCGGCGGTGGAGCAGGGCACCGGCAAGGGATGGGACGCGTGGGTCGCGGCCCTGGATGCCGATGACGGTCGCCGCATGACGCACAAGGAGTTAGTGACGCATCTGCGCGGCGAGTACAAACTGCACGACACCTGGAGCGAGCGTGTCGCGACCGGATACGAAGAGGCGCGCGGACTGCGCGACAAGGCGACAGGGCTGAGTATCACGTCCACCCGTACCATGGATGCCTCGGTCTCCGGCGTGTTTCGCGCTTTCAACGATCCCACGCGCCGCGGCTGGATGCACGAGCGGCTGTACAGCGTGCAAGCTGCGGTTGCACCGCGCATGCTGAAATTGGCGATGCCCGACGGCAGCGTGGTGTCGGTGGCCATTCAGCGGCAGGGAAATACGCGCACGCTGGTGAATCTGGAGCAATCCAAAATCGCCGACGCTGCCGCGGCCGAGCGCGCGCGGCAGGCATGGCGTGGTTCATTGGAGCGGTTGGCCGTGATGCTCGACGAGTAAGTCGAGGAGTAACCGGCGAGACGACCAACCGCCTGACTTGCGCGGCGGTCCCTACTCCAGGCCGCCGGCGAGGACGCGGCCCACACGCGTGGGCAGCGCGGGATGCTGACGCCACATGTAGAAGCCCATGGCGGCGGCACCGATCAGGTTCGCGATGAACACTTGCAGCCAGGTCAACTCGCCAAAGCCCTGCGACAGCACCGTGGTCCAGCCGATCCAGCCCACCTCGAACACGACGACCAGACCGAGAAAGCCGATAAAGACCGACGGCGTCTCTTCTGCAGCGTTGACGACCCACGAGAAGACGATGCCGATCAGCGTGAACAGGGCGAAGTGGAGCACGGTGTAGCCAAGGAACGATGCGGCAAAACTCGGCTCGATATTGGCGAGGAAGAGCGAGCCGAACGACTTGCCGAGCATCACCGGCGTGGCCAGTAAGTCACCGCGAACGGCGTCGAGGATGGCGAACCATATCGCGATAGAGGTGGCGCCGATAAGGCCGGCCGAGATCCCCTCGCGGATAACTCTGTTGCTTGTGGGCATGTGGTGCCTTGCTCCTGTCGAAACGGTTCGGAGGGAGGAGACGCGAGAAATCGCGATGGCGTGTCGCGGACGGTAGGGAGGGAACGGCGGGGTCCGCGATGATCGACGACATTATATTCGCACTTGCGCGAGCTTCCGCCAGAGTCCTGTGATAGTACCCCGCGCCGGGCTCGTCGTTTCCCCGGTAGCGTCCCACTTCCGCTCCTCATTCTCATGCCCGTACGCATCGCTCCCCCACGTCTCTCCGCCTCGGGCGGTTCCGCCGTACGCACGCCCGGTTGCCGGGCCGCCGGGTCCGGGATTGCGCTGGCTGTGATCGCCCTGCTGTTGAATGCATGCGGCGGCGGCGACAAGGCGGCGGTCGGAAAGGACGATGCCGTCCTGTCGTCGTGCGCGGAGGCCGATACGACCGCTGTCATGGTGGCGGTGCGCGAGTATATCACGACCGCGTCGCCCACGCCGCAGCGGTATCTGAGTGCAGCGGGGACCGACTCGGCCGTGCCGGAGGACGGGTTCAAGGTGCTGCAGGACAAGGGGCCGACGTACTTCTACGGCGGCGATTCCACCGCGCAGCGCAAGATCCGCGAAAAGCTTGCCTCGGTGGGCCCGTACGCTTCGCTGCTCGTGCTCTTCAAGGGGAAGACCGAAACGGCCGACGGCAACGACGTCACCATCACGCTGGGCGGGCAGTACATCGGCGGCGAGCATGAAGGCAAGCGTGCTGCGGCCAAGACGTATGGCGTGCGGTGCGATTCGACGCGATGGAAAGTGGCGACGACCACCGTCGATTCGGCGCGCTGATGGCGAAAGCTGAGCGGTTGCTTGCGCTCGACGTCTTTCGCGGTATGACCGTGGCCGGCATGCTGCTGGTCAACAATCCCGGGACGTGGAGCGCAATCTTTCCGCCACTCGCGCATGCGCCGTGGAACGGGTGGACTCCGACCGATCTCATTTTTCCGTTCTTTCTCTTCATCGTCGGCATCACCACCGAGCTGTCGCTCCGGGTGCGCCGGGCGCGGGGAGACAGCGACCGCGCGATCATGCGGCAGATTCTGCGTCGCGGTACGCTGATCTTTTTGTTCGGTCTCGCGCTGTCCGCGTTTCCGTACTTCACCTGGACGGCGATCCCCGACATGCCCGATCCGTCGTTCCTCGACCGGGTCGTCTACCGCTTCGAACATCTGCGGATCATGGGGGTGCTGCAGCGCATCGGCGTGTCCTATCTGTGTGGAGCGCTGTTGACGTTCCGCACCTCGTGGAAGCAGCAGCTCGTGTTGCTGGCCGTGCTGCTCTTTGGCTACTGGGCGCTGATGACGCTCGTGCCGGTGCCCGACACCGGCATCGCGGGACGGTTCGTGGCCGACAAGCCCGACCAGTTGCTCAGTGCGTGGCTCGATCGCACCGTGTTTGGCATGAACCATCTCTATTCCGGCACCAAGACGTGGGACCCTGAGGGGCTGCTCAGCACGTTACCGGCGATCGGGACGATGCTTATGGGCACGTTCGCAGGGCGCTGGATCAGCGAGCAGCAACGGCCGCTCACCGAACGATTGGCGGCGCTCTTCTCGGTGGGCGCATTGGCGATGATGGCGGGGTTGGTGTGGCACTGGGGCTTTCCGATCAACAAGAGCATCTGGAGCAGCTCGTACGTCGTGTTCACGGCGGGGACGGGTGCCGTGACGTTGGCGACCTGTCTCTGGCTCATCGACGTGATGCAGTGGAGACGGTGGACGTTTCCGTTCGTCGTGTATGGGATGAACCCGATGCTGGCGTTTCTCGGCTCCGGTCTGATGGCGCGCATCATCGCGTCCATCTGGACGATTGCGCAGGAAGACGGAACTCGCCTCTCCGTGCAGGGTCTCGTCTACAAGAGCGTGTATGCGCCGTTGCTGCCGCCCCGTGAGGCTTCGCTGGCGTACGCTGTCAGCTTTGTCACGCTGTGGTTCGTCATCCTGTGGGGCGCGTGGAAACGCGGGATCGTGCTCAAGGTCTGACGCAGAATTATGCGTTGACGTGGTGTGCCCTCTCGACGTGTCCGTGCGCTTCCAATACACTGGGTTGTGATGATACATCGCATCGCCCGATCACTGTCCGCGCGGCGCTCCACGCCGCCGCTGTCGCTGCTGTTTCTTGCCGCGGCGCTCGCCGTCTCGCCGCTCGTACGTGAGCCGCTGCACGCCCTGCCGCTGCACGCCCTGCCCCTGTTGCAAGCGACAGGCGCCAAGCGGGCCGTGAAAAAGCCGACCGCACGCAAGCCGTCTGCGCGAAAGACGAGCACGCGCAAGACAACGAGTCGTCCCGTTCGTGCGACCCGTGCGCCTGTCGTCCCCGTGTTGCGCTTTACTGTCCCGCGCGGCGGAGAGGCGTTGCGGGGCGATCTCGCGGCGTTGCTGGGCAGTCGCACCACGCGTGGCACGTGGGGAGCAATGGTTGTGTCGTTGTCGCGCGGTGACACGCTGTTCGCGCACGATCCCGACGAGCGTATGGTTCCCGCATCGACGATGAAGCTGTTCACGTCGGCGATCGCGCTGGAAAGGCTGGGCCCTGATCACACGTTCAGTACAGAAGTGCTGCGCGACGGCCCGCTCGAGGCCGACGGCACGGTGCGCGGCAATCTGGTGCTGCGCGGCGATGGCGATCCGTCACTCTCACAGCGGTTTATCCCCGGCGGTCCCGACGCCTCGATGGCAATGCTCGCGCGTTTCACCAAAGGGGCGGGCGTGACACGCGTGACCGGCGATCTCGTGGCCGACGCTTCCGGCTTTGAGTCGCGACGCATCCCGGACGGGTGGCTCACGCGCTACGCCGGCGCCGGCTACGCCGCGCCATTCTCGGCGCTTTCGCTCAACGAGAACATCGTCATTGTGGGCGTCAC
This sequence comes from Gemmatimonadales bacterium, assembly GCA_038234895.1. GTDB lineage: Bacteria > Gemmatimonadota > Gemmatimonadetes > Gemmatimonadales > Gemmatimonadaceae > Gemmatimonas. The sequence goes on along the minus strand of JBBQSM010000003.1, from coordinate 65,851 downwards.
GCCCGAGGGGAACGGCAAGGCCAACGTGTATCTCGAGCCAGCGACACGCGGCATGACCATCACGAACACCGTGCGTGTGGTCGCGGGCACGGGGGCGCGCATCACGGCGCGGAGCGTCGGCGACGATCAGGTTACGGTGTCCGGAACGATCGGTGCGCGGTCCGCGGGCGTGCGCTACCAGCTGGTCGTCAGCGATCCCCCAGCGTTCGCGGCCGGTGCCTTTCGCGCGGCGCTGGAGGCGCAGGGCATTGTGATCGAAGGCGAGATCCGCGCCGGCACGGCGTCTACCACGTCGACACGTGTTTCGAGTCTGACGTCGCCACCACTGGCCCGCCTGGTGTCCGTGATGAATCGCGAGAGCATCAATCACTACGCGGAATTGCTGTGGCGCGATGCGGCGCGTGGCGTGGACCGGAGTGCCATCGGCTCCGCGCAAACGGCCAATGCGACGCTGCAGGATTTTCTTGTGTCGCAGGTGGGCGCGTCGGCCACGGCGGTGAGCGCCAGCGATGGCAGCGGCTTGTCGGTGCTCGACCGTGTCACGCCGAGATCGCTGGTGCAACTCCTGTCGCACGCGCACGGTGCGCGCTGGGGGAGTGCCTTTCACGCGTCGCTGCCCGTGGCGGGCGAGTCGGAGCTGCTGCGCAATCGCATGCGCGCCACGCCGGCGCAGGGGAACCTGCATGCCAAGACGGGCACGACCAACGAAGTGATCGGACTCTCCGGCTACGTGACCGCGGAGAACGGTGAGATTCTGGCCTTCGCGTTCCTCTACAACGGCACCGATCGTTGGCATGCGCGCGAAACGATCGATGCGATGGGCCCCACGATGGCGGCCTTCTCCCGCGACTGACGCGGGTCGGTCATGTTCAGCGCTTAAGCACCGCCGCCCGGGCCGGGGCGACCATCGCCGCCCGCGCCGTCTTCCGCAGACGGCGCGCTTGCCCTTCCGGGAGTGGCTGCAGGCGTCCGCGCGGCGTGCGTGCCGCCGCCGAGGGTTCGAGCGAGCCGCGGGTGATCGTGCGCATCGCGGCGCTCTGGAAGTTCGAGGCGCCCGTGCCTGTCGCCAACGTGCTGTTGTAGCCCACGGCGAAGGCGCCGCCCGAGCCGGTGGGCGCGCCGGTGACGCTCCAGAGCAGGTCGGTCGTGCCGGTGGTCATCATCTGCCACGCGGCGCCATCGAAGCGCAGGATCGTGCCCAGATCGCCGGTGACGTAGACGTCGTTCTGTGCCGGCCCCCACACCGACGTGAGCAGACGCGTCGTGCCCACGCTGACCGGCGACCAAGCCGATCCGCTGAAGCGGAAGGCGAAGCCCGCCGCGCCCGAGGCATCTACTCCGACCGACAGGAGATTGCTGTTCGTGCTCCCCCACACGCCGGCGAGTGTGCCGCTGCCGGTGGGTGACGACGACGTCCAGCCGGAGCCGTTAAAGCGGAGGAGCGCGCCACCGTCGCCGCTCACATAGACCTCACCTGAGGCGAGACCGAAGACGCCCCAGAGCGGCGTGGCGTTGGTGGCCACGACCGACCACGTGGCGCCGGTGAAGCGCAGCACCTGTCCGCTCGACGTCGTGGCGTAGACGTTACTGCTGCTCGAACCCCAGAGGCCCGTGACGGTGCCCGTGGAGGGGAAGCTCATCGCGGCCCAGCTGCTGCCGTTGAAGCGCAGCAGGGTGCCGTTTTCACCGCCGGCGAAAGCGTCGGTGGCGCTCGCGGCCCACACGGTGTTGAGCGTGGCGGTGGTGGGGGTTGTCTGCCTCGTCCAGGCGCTGCCGTTCCAGCGATAGATGAAACCGAACTCGCCGACCGTCCACGCGTTCGTCGACGACGAGCTCCAGACATCGAGCAGATCGGGCGCGAGGTTGACCGTGGTCCAGCTGCCGCCACTGGCGCGCATGACCGCGCCGCGCTGTCCGCCCACCCAGACCGTGCCGATCGCGTCAGCGGAGACCGCGGTGAGGCGCGGGCGGTACGGCGTGGTCACCTGCACGATCGAGCTGCCGTCGAGTTGCAACAGGCCGGCGTCACCGCCGATGTACATGCGTCCGTTGTTCGCCGACGTGCCATCCACCGCGTACAGATCCGCCGCGCTGACGCTGTTGGGGACGATCGCCCACGCCGTCCCGTCGAAGCGCACGATCGTGCCGACGCTGCCCACCGCGACGACGTTGTTCACCGACGTGCCGGAGACACCGTACAGCGTTTCCGAGGTGTTCGAGGTGAGCGGCGTCCAGACGCCGCCGCTGAAGCGCAGTACCTCTCCCGCGCCACCCACGGCGAAGGAGGTACCGGCCGTACTCCAAACCGCGTTCAGCGTGGCGGCAGAGCCGGTAGTGGTCGCGGTCCAGGATGCGCCGTTGAAGCGGATCGCCGTCCCGTTGCCTCCCACGGCAACCGCAGCGCTGGTGCCTTCGACCCAGACGTCGTTCAACGCGTTCGTCGTACCCGACGACATGGTCGTCCAGCTGCTGCCATTGAAGCGGGCCACTGCGCCGTTGGTACCGACGGCGATGACGTTGCTGGTCGACGACCCGTGCACCGCCTGAAAGCGTCCGCCGTGCTGCGCGCCGGTGGTTGACAGGGTCCAGTTGCTGCCATCGAAGCGATACACGTCACCGACGATGTTCACCGCGAAGGCCGACGTCGTGCCAAAGCCGACGGTGGACAGCACCTCCTCGTAGAGTGCGCCACCGAGTCGCACCGAGGACCAGCTCGTGGCGAGCTGCGACGTGCTGACGGACACCGTCACCGTATCACGACGTGCCGGATCGGCAACGGAGATGGCGGTGATGAGCGTGGAGCCCGAGGCCACCGCGGTGACGAGACCGCTCGCGTTCACCGACGCGACGCTTGCCGACGACGACGTCCAGGTGACCGCCGTATTGATGCCCGGATCACCGGTGACGCTGGCGGTCAGCTGCTGGGTTCCGCCCGCACTGAGCGAGACCGAACGTGGCGACACGGCGACGACGATCGGCCGTGGGGTGACCGTGAGGGTAGCCGACGCCCGCTTGGTGGTGTCAGCGGTGGACACGGCGGTAATGGTCGCCGAGCCCGCACCGACGGCGGTGACAACGCCCGTGCCGTTGACCGTGGCGATGGCCGGAGCATTGGTGCGATAGGTGACGGTGGTGGGAAGACCACCCGTGGTGGTGACGGTTGCGGAGAATGCCTGCGTCTGCGCGATCAGCAGCGACGCGGTCGTGGGCGAGATCGTAATCGTGTTCACTGCAGGCGCGGTCACGGTGATTGTGGCGGACGCCTGCTTGGTGGTGTCGGCGGTGGCGATGGCGGTGATCGTGGCCGACCCGGCACCCACGGCGCTCACCACGCCGGACCCATTCACTGTCGCGACACCGGGCGCGCTGGTGCGGAAGGTGACCGTGGTCGGGAGACCGCCGGTGGTTACCACCGACGCGCTGATGGCCTGCGACTGACCGACCAGCAGAGCGGCGGTGGAGGGGGACACCGTGATGCTCTGCACGATGGCGGCCGCGACCGAGATGCTCGCCGTTGCCTGCTTGGTGGTGTCGGCGGTGGCGATGGCAGTGATGACCGTCGACCCGTTGGAGACTGCGGTCACGACGCCCGCGCCGTTGACCGTGGCGACGCCGGGTGCGCTTGAGCGGTACGACACGGTGGTTGGCAGCCCGCCCGTCGTGGTGACGGCGGCGGCGAGCGCCTGGGTCTGTCCGATCATCAACGAGGCGTTCGACGGCGAGAGCGTGATGCTCTGCACGCCGGCCGGCGCGACGGTGATCTGTGCGGTGGCGCGCTTGGTGGTGTCGGCGGTGCTGAGCGCGGTGATGAGTACGGAGCCCACGCTATGGGCAGTGACCAGGCCGGCGCCGTTCACACTCGCCACCGCGGGTGCGCTGGAGCGGAAGCTGACCGACGTTGGCAGGCCACCGCTTGCGACGACGACTGCGTTGAGCTGCTGCGTACCATTGGGGAACAGCGTGGTGGCGGCGGGTGTGAGCGAGACGGATGACACGCCCGGCGCGACTACGTTAACAAAGGCGATGGCCTGCTTCGTCGTATCCGCGACCGAGATCGCGGTAATGGAGGCCTGGCCGCCGCCGATCATGGACACCACGCCCGCCGCCGACACGCTGGCCACGAGCGAATTACTCGTCCGCCAGGTGACGGCGCGCGACAGCGTTCCGTCGGCCACCACGGTGGCGGTCAGTTGCAACTGGTCGCCCACCACGCCGGCGGCGTTGCTGGGTGTGATTGCCACAGAGCGCACGGTCGGGATCACCGTAAGCAGCGCGGTGGCTGTCTTGGTGGTGTCGGCGACGGCGCGAATGGTGATCGACGTCGTACCAACGCCTACGCCGGTGACCATGCCGGTGGGGCTGACGGTCGCGACGCCCGGATCGCTTGAGCGCCAGAGTACGGCGGTGCTCAATCCGGCTGCCACGGTGACGCGCCCGCTGAACGTCCGTTGCTCGCCGATGGCGATGCTGGCCTGCGCGGGCGTGATGCCCACGAGCGGTGCCGGCAGCACGATGACCTGCGCGGTGGCACGCTTGGTCGTGTCGACGGTGGAGATGGCGGTGATAGTGGCGGTACCGGGGTTGACCGAGTACAGCGCGCCCGTAGAGGAGACGAAGGCCACGTTGCCGTTGCTGGTACGCCACGTGACGGTGCGCGCGATCGGTCCATCGGTGACGACATCGGCGGTGAGCTGGTCCTGATCGCCCACGAACGACGAGACGCTGCTTGGCGAAATCGACACTGAGCGGACCGACGAGGTGACCGTGACGACTGACGTGCCCGACTTGGTAGGGTCGGCAATGGACGTCGCGGTAATGACGGCGACGCCGATGTCATAGCCGGTGACGATCCCCGCGGCGGACACGGCGACGACTGAGGGATCGCTCGTGGTCCAGTTCACAGCTGTGCTGAGTCCCGGCTCGAGCGTGACCGACGCAACCAGCGTGGCCTGCTGTTGCACACCAAGGGCCAACGTGGCCGGACTCACCAGCACACGACGGGCCGGCAGCACCGTGAGCAGCAGCTCCGCCTTGACGCGCGGATCGGCGAGCGCGGTGATCGTAATAAGCGTTGAGCCGACCCCGACGGCGGTGATGGCACCGTCGGCGTTGACCGTGGCGACCGACGGATTGCCGCTGGCCCACAGCAGGGTGCGCACTTGCGTGGCATCGAGATCGACGACGACGGGGACGGTGCGCGAGTCGCCGACCCACAGGGTGAGCGCCTCGAGTCCCGGCGACAGCGCGATGCCGCGGGGCGGCGTCACGGTGATGTCTGCGGTCGCGAAGATGCTCGGATCGGTCGCGGCGGAAACGCGCACGGTGGTGGTGCCGACGCCGACGCCGGTGACAATGCCCGACGCATCGACGGTCGCGATGGACGGGTTGAGCGTGGCCCAGCGGACGGACTGCGAGGCTCCGGCGTCGCCGACGAAGGAGACGCGGAGCGGTTGCAGGTCGCCCACGCGCACGCTGGTCACGGCGGGTGCGATCGACAAACCGCGCACGCCCAGCACGCGCACATCGACGAACGCGGCGGCATTGCCCGAGCCGGCGCGAATTCGCGTGACACCCGGCGCGCGCGCGATGATCGCGGCGGTGACGCCGCCACCGGCCACGTCGGCCACGGTGGGGTTTTCGCTGGTCCAGGTAACGGACGGCGCGGACAGCGTGCGACCGGTTGCGTCGCGGATGGTGGCGGTGATGTTCTCCGTCGCGCCGACGGCGTTGAGTGTCACCGCGGGCACCGACATGTCGATCAACGCCGCAGCGCCGGGGCCGGACGGTCCGGTGGGTGGCGTTGGACCGGTGAGACTATCGCCGGCGGCCGAGCACGAGGCGAGGAATACGGCAGCGATCAACGCACCAACGATCGCGGGGCGTGACGCCTGCGCGGTGGCACGATACCCGGGCGCGCGATGCGCGGCACGAAGCGAGAAGAACATGATGCCTCTGAGCGACCACCGCGGCGCGGCGACCTGCAGTCTGATGCGAAACGGAACGCACATCGACGGCGGCGATCGCCCGGAACCTCCGGCGTGCGCACCGTCGTGTGGGGGCGCGCCGATTTCGGTGGCGGCCCTTCGCAGAGAGGACGGGTGAGCGTGACGCAGACCCGTTCACCGACGGGCACGCTCTGTTTCAATGCGGGAACGGGTGCCGGTAGCGTGACAGCCGGAACGGTCTTAGCGTGCCGAGCCGCGGACGCCGCCGCGCATCGTACCGCGCGCCGTGCCCGTTCGGGGAGCGCGCGGCTGGCTGGCGCGGGCGCCGGCCAACCGCATGGCGATGGCGCGAGCGGTGCCGACCTGCGAAACGCCAGAGCGTCGGGCGCGCACCGCGCCGCGGGCCGGATCGAGCGTGCCACGCCGAGGGGCCGTGGTGATGGCTCGCAGCGAACCGGTGGCGTTGCTGTTCGTCAGGATGATGGCGTTGTACCCGACCGCGAACGCGCTGCCGGTTGCCGTCGGCGGGGCGGACACGCTCCAGAGCAGCTCGGACACTCCGGTGACGATCGGTAGCCAGTTACTGCCGGTGAAGCGCAGCAGCGTACCTCCATCGCCGGTTACGTACAGATCCGTGAGACTTGGCCCCCATACCGACGAAAACACGGCGCTCGACGAGACGGCGAGGGGCTGCCAGTTCGCATCGGTGAATCGATACGCGAGGCCTACATTCCCCATACCATCGGCACCGACGGCCAGCAGGTCGGTGGGTCCGGTGAGCCACACGCCGGCGACGACACCGTTGGCGGGTGGCGCAAACGTTTGCCAGCTCACTCCGTCGAAGTAGAGCATCGCGCCACTCTCTCCGCCGGCGACGATGGCGTTCGCGGCGGCGCCAAAGATGGAGAAGAGCGGCGACGGCGCGGTGGCCACTACGCGCCACGTGCTGCCGTCGAAACGCAGGATCTCGCCGGCGTCCGTGGTGGCGTACACGTTGCTGGTGTTCGATCCCCAGATCGCGGACACATTCGCGGTTGAGGGAAGCGACATGGCGCTCCAAGCGGCCCCGTTCCAGCGCAGCATGGTGGCCTGATCCCCGCCGGCAAACGCGTCGTTGCTCCCCGCTGCCCAGACGCTGTTCAAGGCGGAGGTGGTCGGCGCGGGCTGGCGGGTCCACGAAGTGCCAGTCCACCGGTAAATGAAGCCGAACTCGCCCACCGCCCACGCGTTGTTGCCGGCGGTGCTCCAGACGTCGAGCAGATCGGGGGCCAGATTGAGCGTCTGCAGCGCGCCGCCCGCGGGCGCGCTGCGGTAGACGAGTCCGCGCTCGCCCACCGCCCAGATCGCGCCACTGGAATCCACGCTCACGTCGTACAGTCGCGCCGTGTACGGCGTGGGAGTGCGCGTCAGTGTGCCACGTTCGAGTTGCAGCAGTCCGGCGTCAGCTGCGATGAGCATGCGGCCGGTGCCAATGGTGGACCGACGGATCGCCCAGAGGTCGCCGCTGATACCGTTGCTGCCGATCACCGACCATCCGCTACCGTCGAAATGCAGCACGGTTGTCAGCGAGCCGACCACGTAGATGTCGTCTGGTGCCGTGCCGCTGATTGCATTCAGTGTTTCGGAGGTGGGCAGTTGCAGTGCATTCCACCCGTTGCCGTTGAATTGCAACGCGGTACCGGCCGCACCGACGGCCACGGTCGTGCCGCCCAACGACCAAACGCCATACAGATCGGCCGCAGACGACGTCGCGGTGACCACCCAGGTGTTGCCGGACAGTCGCAGCGCCGTGCCTTCCACCCCAACGGCAAACGCGACCGACGGCGATTCCACATAGACGGCGGTGAGCGTGCGCGTCGTGCCGGATGTCATCGGGATCCATTGCGTGCCGTTCCACTGCAGAATGACCCCATTCGTGCCCACCGCGACGACGTGGTTCGCGGAGGTACCGTGCAGTGCGGTAAAGCGTGTCCCGTACGTCGCACCGCGCACCACGGCGGTCCAGCTGGAGCCGTCGTACGAAAAAATGTCGCCCTGAGAGTTGACGGCAAAGGCACTTGTGCTGCTGAATGCCACCGTGCTCACGACATCTTCGAAGAGCTGTCCGCTGAGTCGCCCCGGCGTCCAGTCCGGGGAGAGTGCGGGGACGACGTGCAGCGTGACCGTGTCCCGCTGACTGGTATCCGCCCGCGACGTCGCGGTTAAGACGCTCTGCCCTACGGCGAACGCGCGCGCGACACCACTCGCGTCCACCGTCGCGACCCCGAGTGCCGACGATGTCCAGCTGACTCCCGTGGGGATGCCGGGATTGGCGAGCACGGTGGCCGTGAGCATCGTCTGCGTGCCAGGGTTCAGCGCTACACTTCGCTGCGCGATGGCGATCGTGGTCGGGCGCGATTCCACGCGCACGCTGACGCTGGCGCGCTTTGTGGAATCGGCCATCGACACGACGACAATCGTGGCACTGCCAACCGACACGCCGGTGACCGTGCCGCTGCTGCTGACAATCGCAATGGCGGGCTGACTGCTCCGCCATTCGACGCCGGTGGAGAGTGCACCATCCACCACCACGGTGGCCAACAGTTGCTGTGATGCGCCCAAAAACAGCGTCGTGGTCGACGGCGCCACGCTCACGGTGCGCACACTGGGCAGCACCGTGATGGCCACAACGGCGCGTGCGACGGAATCGACCACCGACACGGCGGTGATCGTCGTCGTACCGTTGGCGATGGCGTTGACGACACCCTGCGCGCTGACGGTGGCGATCGCACCGGCCGCGGTGCGCCACACAACCGCCGTGCTCAGTCCCGGTTCAATGGTGACGGCCGCCGTCAGTGCCAGTTGCTGTCCGGCAACGAGGGTGACGCTAGCCGGCGTGACGGTCACGGTGCGCTGCGCGCCGACGTTCACCGTGGCGCTTGCACCGCGGCGTGGATCGGCGACCGGTGTGGCTCGAATAAGCGCACTGCCAACGCCCGTGCCGGTTACCTCGCCGCTCGTGCTCACGGTGGCGATTGCGACGTTGCTGCTGGCCCACGTCACGGCGCGCGAGACGCCTGCGTCTGCGTCGACGGTGGCGGTGAGCGTCTGTGTGGTGCCGATACGCAACGCGGCGACCGCGGGCGTGATGACAGTGGAGCGCACGCCGAGCACCTGCACGTTGACCGTCGCGGACACGGCGCCGGATCGGGCGCGTACAACGGTGGCGCCGGCGTCGTGCGAGGTGACGGTGGCGGCGCCGTTCGTTCCGTTCGCCACCACACTCGCGACCGATGGCGCATCGCTGCTCCACGACACTGGCGCACCGGTGAGAATCGTGCCGCCTGCATCGCGCACGACCGCATTCAGCAGCGCGACCGCGTCCGCGCCGGTGAGCGATAGGTCGGCGGGTGCAACGCTCATGCTTGCAGCCGCCTGAGGTCCGCCTTTGTCATCACTACACGCAGCAGCGCCCACAAAGAGGGCCAGACCAGCCAATAGCCGTCCGCCCACGCCGACGATGCGAACGTTGCCGCGTGTGCCCATATAGTAGATCAGCTGACCGTGCGCGGCGCAGTCATCGCCGCGGGATTAAGGATCTCGAGTAGTTGTGCGCGCGTGAGGAGTTCGCGTTCCAGCACCAGATCAAAGACGCCACGACCGGATTCGAGCGCGGTGCGCGCGATATCGGTGGCCGTCTCGTAGCCGATTACCGGCACGAGCGCCGTCACGATGCCGATGGACTGCTCTACGAACATGCGCATACGATCCTCGTTCGCCGTGATTCCCGTCACGCAGCGCTCGCGCAACACCAAACAGGCATTGCGCATCATGTCGATACCGTGCAGCAGTCGATACGCGATGACCGGCTCGAACGCGTTGAGTTGCAACTGTCCTGCCTCCGCCGCCATGGTCACGGTGACATCGCCGCCGATGACTTCGAAGCATACCTGATTCACGACTTCCGGAATGACGGGGTTCACCTTACCGGGCATGATCGACGAGCCGGGTTGCATGGGCGGCAGGTTGATCTCACCGAAGCCGCAGCGCGGTCCCGACGACAGCAGGCGCAGGTCGTTGCAGATTTTGGAGAGCTTGGTCGCGGTCCGTTTAAGAATACCGGAGACTTGCACAAAGGCACCCGTGTCGCTGGTCGCCTCAACCAGATCGGGGGCGGTGATCACGGGCACGCCACAGATGTCGGCCAGCTTGGTCGCGGCGAGCGCGGCATATCCCGGCGGCGCGTTGATGCCGGTACCGATCGCCGTGGCGCCCAGATTGATCTCGCGAATGAGCGACTGGGCTTCGGCCAATCGTTCCACGTCTTCGCGCAGCGTGTTTGCATACGCGGTGAACTCCTGACCCAGCGTCATGGGCACGGCGTCCTGCATCTGGGTGCGTCCCATTTTCAGCATGGATGCGAACTCCACGCCCTTGTCGCCGAAGGCCTCGGCAAGTCGCGCGAGTTCGGCGCGGAAGATGCCCAGACTCTGATGGAGCGCGACGCGCACGGCGGTCGGATACACGTCGTTGGTGGACTGACTGAGATTGACGTGGCTGTTCGGCGAGATGTGTTCGTAGTCGCCACGCGCCTTGTTGATCAACTCAAGGGCGCGGTTGGCGATGACTTCGTTCGCATTCATGTTGGTCGACGTACCGGCACCGCCCTGAATGACGTCCACGAGAAAATGTTCATGGTGTCGTCCGGCGCGGATTTCACGAGAGGCGCGGACGATGGCGTCGGCAATGTCGGGCTCGAGCAGGCCGAGTTCGAGATTGGCCAGCGTGGCCGCTTCCTTGACTGCGGCCAGGGCTTCGATGAGCAGCGGGAACTCGCGCAGCGGCGTGCCGGTGATCGGGAAATTCTCCAGCGCGCGCATGGTTTGCACCCCATACAGCGCGTCGTACGGCACGTCTCGGGTGCCGAGCAGGTCTTTCTCCTGCCGCGCGCGATGTCCACCGAAACCGAGGGTGCGTCCGCGTCCCACCAAAGTGGCATCGGCGCTGCGCAGCCGGTCGGAGATGGTGCGGGCGGCGCGGGCCACAAGGGCGGCGTAAAGTTGCGGCGATTCGCGCGTGACATCGTCGAGTTGCAGGCGCGTCATGAGCATGGCGAGGCCGGGCATGATGACGCGGGCCGTCGTGCCGTGCTTCGTGTCGTCGAGCAGCAGACCTTCGCCGACCGCGTCTCCGGCGCCCAGCGTCACGAGGCGCACGCTGCGGCCTTCGGACGACTTTTCGATGGCGACCGATCCGGTGATCAGAATCGCGAAACGGGCGCGTTCCTCGCCTTCGTGAAAAATGGTGTCGTCGATCGTGAGTTCGTGCGGGGTGACGTGTCGCGCGAGCTTCCAGATGTGCGAGTCGTTAAAACCGTTGAGGAACGCCGTGGCGCGCAACGCGTCGGCGATTTCTGCGGGTGTTGTCATGGGGGGACCGGTGGTGGGAACCCGGCGGTGTCGCATCCGGGTGGGAAGAAAAGGTGGGGGGATGAACCGTGCTCTCGCTACGGGGGCGTTGCGGTGATAGCGTCCGTTGGTATCGTGGCGGGAGCGCGTGCGGAAAGGCGGCTGCGGCCGGCCGCTGGTAACTCCGCGCCCGGAGAGTCGATTCCGCCGTTCCGTTTCGCGCCGTGCGACCGACGTCCTACCCGGAGTGTTGCTGTGTCTCTGTCCCGCCGTGATTTCCTTGAGCGTTCGGCCGCCCTCGCGGCGGCCGGGTTCCTGCCGCGCGTTGATACCCCACAGTCGGCGCAAGGCATGCCGGCGTTGTCCGGGCTGGCAGTGGGTACGCGGGCGCGGCCGATCGTGATCGCGTCGGCGAATGGGATTCGCGGCGTGAAGGTCGCGTACGACCAGATCGTTGGCGGGGCGGACCCCCTCGATGCCGCGATTGCCGGCGTGAACATTCAGGAGCTGGACCCGAACGATCAGAGCGTTGGGTTGGGCGGGCTGCCGAACGAGGACGGGGTGGTGCAGCTCGATGCGTCGTGCATGCATGGTCCGACGCGCCGGGCCGGATCGGTGAGCTGTATCGAGGACATCGCCACGCCGAGTCTGGTGGCGAAGGCTGTCATGGACTACACGGACCATGTCATGCTGACGGGTCCGGGGGCGAAGCAGTTTGCGTTGGCGATGGGGTTCAAGGCACAGAATCTGCTCACGGAAAAGACGCGGCAGGACTGGATGCGCTGGAAGTCGCGGCTGAATCGCGGCGACGCGTGGCTCGATCACGACGACGACATCAAGATCAAGTTCACGACGGGCACGATCAACATGAACGCGGTCACGGCGGGCGGTGACGTTGCCTCGGTGACGACGACGAGCGGCATGGCGTGGAAGATCCCGGGGCGCGTGGGCGACAGCCCGATCATCGGGGCGGGGCAGTACTGCGACAACACCGTGGGTGCCGCGGGGAGCACGGGGCGCGGCGAGGCGAACATCAAGGTGTGCGGCGCGTTCCTGGCGGTGGAGTTCATGCGGCAGGGGCTGGCGCCCGAGCAGGCGTTGCTCAAGGTGGTCGAGCGGGTCATCGCGATGACGGAGGATCGCCTGTTGGGCGGGAACGGTCGGCCGTACTTCGATCTGGACTTTTATGCGGTGACCAAGGACGGTCGCTATGCCGGCGTGTCCTGCTACGAGGGGAGTCGGTTCGCGGTGTGCGACGAGAAGGGAGCGCGAACGGAGCCGAGCGCGTACCTGTTCAAGGCGTCAGAACGGCCGCGGGCGCGGTAGGTCGACGGCGGGATCGCGAACGGGCGGGATCGCGAAGGGCGGGATCGCGAACGGCGGGATCGCGAAGGGCGCGAGCTTCGCCGCGAATGGGCTCGGCACCGGCGATGGGCTCCCTGCGACGACGCGGGATCGGCTGTTTTTGAGGCGGAGGCGCAGGCGCAGGGGCAGTGGTCGTGCGCCGGACCCGAACAAACCACCCGTGTCGACGGTGGCCACCTCGCGACGTCACCGGTCGTACACCGGGTTCCCCATGCGGCGCAGCGCGCGCTCGTTCGCGATCCCGCCGTTCGCGATCCCGCCGTTCGCGATCCCTCCGTTCGCGATCCCTCCGTTCGCGATCCCTCGCGCCGCTATCTTACGCGAATGACGCACGCCGACCCCACCATTCCCGCCCCGTACGAGCCGTCCACCGTCGAGCCCCGCTGGCAGCAGCGCTGGGCCGAACGCGGCACCAACGCCGTCGATCTCGACAACGCGACGCGACCGTTCTATTCGCTCATGATGTTCCCGTATCCGTCGGCCGAAGGGCTGCACGTCGGGAATCTCTTCGCCTTCACCGGCAGCGATATCTCCGCGCGCTTTCACCGCCTGCAGGGCCATCAGGTCTTTCAGCCGCTTGGCTATGACGCGTTTGGCATCCACTCGGAGAACTACGCGCTGAAAATGGGCGCGCACCCGATGGAGATGACGCCGCGCAACGTCGCGAACTTCCAGCGACAGCTTGAGCGCGCCGGCCTCATGATCGATTGGCGCTACAAGGTCGATACCAGCCGCGCCGACTACTACAAATGGACGCAGTGGGTCTTCCTGCAGCTGTACAAACAGGGACTCGCTTACAAGAAGGCCGGCGCCGTCAACTGGTGCCCGACCGACAAGACGGTCCTCGCCAACGAACAGGTCGAGAACGGTTTCTGCGAACGGTGCGGCTCAGCGGTCGAACAGCGATTCCTCGAGCAGTGGTTTTTTCGCATCAGTCAGTACGCCGAACGGTTGCTGAACAATCTCGACACGCTCGACTGGTCGGACATTACGAAGCACGCGCAGCGCAACTGGCTCGGCCGCTCCGAAGGGGCGGAGCTCTCGTTCGCGATCGACGGACACGCCGATCACGTGCGCGTCTTCACCACGCGTGCCGACACGATTTATGGCGCGACGTATCTGGTGCTCGCCCCCGAACATCCGCTCGTGGGCGCGGTCACCACCGCCACCCAGATCGACGCTGTACGTGCCTATCAGGACGCCACCAAGAAGCAGGACCTGATCACGCGCAAGTCGGTCAAGGACAAGACCGGCGTCTTCACCGGCGCACACGCGATCAACCCGGCCACCGGCGCGCCCATCCCGATCTGGATCGCCGACTACGTGCTCATGGAGTACGGCACCGGCGCGATCATGGCCGTCCCGGGACACGACGAGCGCGACTTCGAATTCGCCCACGTGTTCAACCTGCCCATCGTGCGCGTCGTAGCCGGACCGGACGATCAGGCCGACACGCCACTCGGCGACAGCGCCTTCACCGACGATACCGGTGGACGCCTTGTGAACTCGGCGCAATTCGACGGGTTGGCCGTGAGCGACGCCAAGGGTAAGGTGACGTCGTGGCTCGCCGAGGGCGGGCATGGCAAGGCCGTGGTGAACTATCGTCTGCACGACTGGTGCATCTCGCGCCAGCGTTACTGGGGCCCACCCATTCCGATCATCTACTGCGATGAATGCGGTACGGTACCGGTGCCCGAATCACAGTTGCCCGTCGAGTTGCCATTCCTCGAAGACTTCAAGCCGGACGACTCGGGCGTGTCGCCACTCGCACGCGATGCCGCGTGGTACCACGTCGCCTGTCCCACCTGCGGTGCACAGGCGCGACGCGAGACCGACGTATCGGACACGTTTCTCGACAGCTCGTGGTACTTCCTGCGTTATCCAAGCGCCACGCGTGGCGATGTGCCCTTCGACGCCACGCGCACCAAGGCATGGTTACCGGTCAATTCGTACATCGGCGGCAACGAGCACGCCGTACTGCATCTGCTCTACTCGCGTTTTGTGACGATGGTGTTGCACGACGCAGGACATCTCGACTTCGAGGAACCGTTCACGAAGTTCCGCGCGCACGGCATGATCATCCGTGAAGGCGCCAAGATGTCCAAGTCGAAGGGCAACGTCATCAATCCCGACGTGTACATGGAGGAGTGGGGCGCCGACGCGTTCCGCATGTACCTCATGTTCCTTGGACCGTACGAAGAAGGCGGCGATTTCCGCGACGCCGGCATCAGCGGGGTGCGTCGTTTTCTGGACCGGTTGTGGAGTTCGGTGCGCGACTGCACGGCCGACGGCGCCGCCGACGCGGATGTGCTGCGCAAGCTGCATCGCACGATCAAAAAGGTCGGTGAAGACACGGCGCGTCTGAGCTACAACACGGCGATTGCCGCGATGATGGAGTATCTCAACGCCGTGCGCCGCGGTGAACGCGCAGCGCATCGCGACGAAGTGCTGCCGCTCGTGCAACTCGCTGCCGCGTATGCGCCGCATCTCGCCGAAGAGTGCTGGAGCACGCTCGGGCATAACGCGAGCGTGTTCGATGCCGGATGGCCCGCGTTCGATCCGGCGATGCTCGTAGACGACACCGTGGAACTGGTCGTGCAGGTCAACGGGAAAGTGCGCGGTAAGCTCTCCGTGCCGGCCCACATCATGCAGGACGCCGCCGTGGCCGCCGCACTGGCCGACGCGAACATCGCCAAGTTCCTCGTCGGTGAGATCAAGAAGGTGATCTTCGTGCCCAAGCGGCTGCTCAACATCGTGGTGGGGTGACGCGGGGCAGGAAACCCTCGCGTCATCGTGCGTGTCGCATGGTCGTCACCTCCTGCCCGGGACCGAATCATGCGAACCACGATGTGCACGACCTTTTTCCTCGCCGCGACCTTTGCCTTCCCCACGTTGCGTACGCTGGACGCGCAGTCGCGACCGCCCGAGCCACCACGGCCGCGCGAGCCGGTCGAGGTGCGTATTGAGCGACTGCCCGGCGGCATGGCCGTTTTTATGGGGAGCAGCAACCGCGCCGTACTTGGCGTGACACTCGCCGCCGACAACGCGCATGAGGCTGACGGCGTGAAAATCGACGATGTTCGAGCGGAGGGGCCGGCGGCCAAGGCCGGGCTCAAGGCCGGCGACGTGATCACGGAGATCAACGGCGTC
Organism: Gemmatimonadales bacterium; assembly: GCA_038234895.1. Lineage (GTDB taxonomy): Bacteria > Gemmatimonadota > Gemmatimonadetes > Gemmatimonadales > Gemmatimonadaceae > Gemmatimonas. The sequence continues at coordinate 50,004 of JBBQSM010000003.1, read as the reverse complement.
TCGCTGAAGCTGAGTGCGGTCGACGCGGCTGATCCAGCACTCGCCGGCACCACGGAGCGTCGGTTGCAGCGTACGCTCGCCAAGGCCAAGCCGGGTGATGATGTGTCCCTGCGGGTCTCCAGCGGTGGCACGACCCGCGCGGTCACCGTGACGACGGTGTCCGCGGCCGATCTTGAGGGCGTTCGTGAGCGCCGGATGGGGCAGGACAGCTGGACGACCGGCAACTCGCGGCCCGCGATCGGCCTGAGCGTGGGCGCGAGTGGGAGTGTGCGCGACACGCTGGGACTCTTCATCTCCTCCGTCGTGGCCAAGGGTCCTGCGGAGCTGGCTGGAATCGTGGAAGGTGAGCGGGTGGCCGCCGTGAACGGCGTGGACGTACGGGTACCGCGCGAGGATGCCGAAGATTGGGCGGCCGTTGAGGCTCGCGTAAACCGGTTCATTCGCGAGGTGCAAAAGGGCGAGGCCGGGAGCACGGTGACGCTGCGTGTGTATGGCGGCGGTCGGTATCGCGAGGTCGCAGTCAAATCGGTCAAGCAGTCCGAACTGCCGTCGCAGGGTTTCAATTTCCGGATCGGCGACGGAGAGGGAGGCGTGAGGTTTACGTACCCACGTCCGCCGGTCATCGTCCGCCGCACGGTCACGATTCGGTAAGCCGCCAGAGGGCGCCGCGGGAGGGCGGGCAACGGAATTCCGGCAGCGGGCGTTATCTTCTGACAGAGAACGCCCTCAGTCCATCGGGCGCGCCTCACTGCGACTTCCACAGGCGCGTGTTGGCGTGCGCCATTCCGTTTAGACGTTCGCCCAGCGAATGCACCTTCTTGATATCGGGCCCCGCTTCGTGCGCCGCCCCAATCCACAGTCTTTGACGCGCATCGCTGCAGCGTCACTCCTTTTCGTTCTGGTCGGCTGCAAGGAGAAACCGAGACCCCAGCGTCCAGCGCCCACCGTCGCCATCGACACCGTCGTCAGCGGACCGCTGCCGTACGTCGTGACCGCCAACGGCGAGGTCGAGCCCAATCGCACCGTCGCCGTGCAGGCGCAGGTCTCCGGCATGCTCACCAATGTCGCGATCAAGGAAGGCGACGAGGTCACCCGGGGGCAGCTGCTCTTCCAGATCGATCCCCGCCCATTCCGTGCCGAGGTGGATCGCGTCCAGGCGACGCTGGCGCGCGATCAGGCCACGCTGGCCCGAGCCCGCTCCGATTCAGCGCGTTTCGCTGCGCTGGCGAAGGACGGCTACGTCACCCGGCAACAGCTCGACCAGACTTTTGCGGAAGCCTCGTCGCTGGTCGCGACCGTGGCCGCCGGCACCGCCTCGCTGGACGCGGCGCGCATCGCGCTCGAGAACACCACCGTGCGTGCGCCCATTTCTGGTCGTACAGGTCAGCTCGCGATACAAGCGGGCAACCTCGTGCGCGCGCAGACCGATGTGCCGTTGGTGACCATCAATGAACTGCGGCCGGTGTTGGTGCGCTTCAGCGTGCAGGAACGCGACTTCGAGGAAATGCGCCGGCGTGCGGGGCTCGACAAGGCGCTCCCTGTTCGCGTGACCCCAAGCGGTGGCGACACGACGCGAACCGTTTCAGGCGTGCTCACGTTCGTGGACAATCTCGTGGATCGCGCGACCGGCTCTGTCCTGCTCAAGGCTCGCGTAGCCAACGAGACGCGTGCGCTATGGCCCGGCCAGTTCGTCACGGTCGGTTTGGAGTTGAGCGTGGACAGCCAGGCCATCACCGTGCCCTCGGTCTCCGTGGTCACGACAGCATCGGGGTCGTACGTGTACGTGATCGGCGAGGAGTCGAAGGCGCGGCGCGTGCTGGTGAAGGTGGGGCGACAGTTCGGCCAGCTCAGCAAGATCGACAGCGGTTTAGTTGGCGGTGAGCAGCTCATCGTAGACGGACAGACGCGTCTGACAGACGGCGCCAAGGTGGAGATCCGCGGGCTCGCACCCGCCGGCGGTGGACGAGGCGATTCGGCGATGGGGACGCGGGTCGGACGGTCGTCCGGCAACGGTGCATCGGGCGCGCGCCAGCAAGGAGGCAGTAAGCCATGAATCTGAGTTCGATCTGGATCAAGCGGCCGGTCATGACCACGTTGGTCATGCTCGGCATTCTCGTCTTCGGTGTGCTCGCGTATCGCGAGTTGCCGGTGAGCGACCTGCCCACCATCGACTACCCAACGATCACCGTTTCGGCGAACCTGCCGGGCGCGAGTCCGGAGGTCATGGCCACCTCGGTCGCGACGCCGCTCGAACAGGCGTTTACCACGGTGTCCGGCATCGACAATATCACGTCGTCGAGTTCGCAGGGCAGCACCAACGTCACGCTGCAGTTCAATCTCGATCGTGATATCGACAAGGCGGCGGCCGACGTGCAGTCGGCCATCTCGAAAACGCTGCGCCAACTGCCGCAGGGGATCAACCCGCCGTCGTACAACAAGGCGAACGGTGCCGATTCGCCGATCATGATGTACAGCCTCAACTCCGACCAGCTCTCCCGCGTCGAGTTGAACGAGTTCGCCGAAACGTTCATCGCGCAGCGCATCTCCACCGTGACCGGTGTGGCGCAGGTTCAGGTGTACGGCTCGGCCAAGTACGCGGTGCGCGTGCAGCTCGACCCGAACGCGATGAAGGCGCGCGGCATCGGCATCGATGAAGTGCAGGCGGCGATCAATCAGGGCAATTCAAACACGCCCGCCGGCATCCTGATGGGACCGAATCAGTCCTTCACGTTGCAGGCGTCGGGGCAGCTCAAGAATGCCACAGAGTTCCGCGCGCTGGTGGTCGCCTACCGAAACGGCGCACCGGTGCGTCTGGGCGATCTGGGCAACGTGATTGACGGGTTGCAGAACACGCGCGGCATGAGCGAGTTGAACGGCCGCAGCAACATCGCGCTGGCGATCATTCGCCAACCCGGCGTGAACACGGTGAAGGTGTCCGAAGGCGTGCAGAAGATCATGGACGAACTCGCACCGCAGCTCCCTCCGAGCGTGCAGGTCGAGACGATCTTTGATCGCGCCGTGTCGATCAAGCATTCCGTGGACGACGTGAAGTTCACCCTGCTGCTGACGTTGTTCCTCGTCATCATGGTGATCTTCCTGTTCCTGCGAAATGTGCGTGCGACGATCATTCCGTCGCTGGCGTTGCCGTTCTCGCTGATCGGCACGTGTACGATCATGTGGATGCTCGACTACAGTCTCGACAACCTGTCGCTGATGGCACTGACGCTCGCCGTCGGTTTCGTGGTCGACGATGCGATCGTGATGCTCGAGAACATCGTGCGGCACATCGAGAAGGGAAAGACGCCGATGCAGGCGGCGCTCGACGGCTCCAAGGAGATCAGCTTCACGATTCTCTCCATGACGCTGTCGCTTGTGGCCGTCTTCATTCCGTTGCTGTTCATGCCCGGTCTGGTGGGTCGGCTCTTCCGCGAATTTGCCGTGACCATCGGCGTGGCGATTCTCGTGTCGGGCTTTGTGTCGCTGACGCTGACGCCCATGCTCTGCGCGCGATTCCTGCGCGCCGAAGACGCGCACACCGACGTGAATGGCAAGTGGCGCTCGATCGAACGGCTCTACCAGAAAACGGAGGGTGGCTACATTCGCACGCTCGGTTGGGTCATGAATCATCGTGGCCTGACGCTGGCGTTCAGTGCGGTCATGCTGGCACTCACGGTCGGACTGTTCATCTACATCCCCAAGGGCTTCCTGCCGTCGGAAGACACGGGCCGTCTGTCCGGTTCCGTGGAAGCGCCGGAAGGCGTGGGCTTCGATGCGCTGGCCGCCAAGGTGCGGGAAGTTTCGTTGATCGTGCAGAAGGATCCGAACGTAAAGTTCGTGCTCGGTTCAGTCGGCGGCGGCGGTGGCGGTGGCAGCAACAGCGGCCGACTGCAGATGACGCTCGTCGACGCAGGCGAACGTCCGCACGTGGACGAGGTCATGCGCCAGCTCACGCGCGCGACGTCCAAGGTGCCCGGTGTGCAGGTGTTCTTCCGCAACCAACCGCCCATCAATATCGGCGGCCGACGCGGCAACAGCGCCTACCAGATTTCGCTGCAGGCAGCCGACATTGCTCTGCTCTACACCTCGGCGCGGCAGCTCGAGGCACGCATGCGCGAACTGCCAGAATTGGAGAACATCTCCAGCGACTTGCAGGTCGGCAATCCGCAGGTAGGCATCGAGATCGATCGGGAGCGCGCGTCGGCGCTGGGAGTGACCGCGGCGCAGATCGAACAGGCATTGTACAACGCGTACGGGTCGCGTCAGGTCTCCACGATCTACACGCAAACCAACCAGTACTGGGTTGTGCTTGAGCTCAAGCCGGAATTCCAGACCGACCCGGCGGCGCTTAGCCAGCTCTTTATCCGCTCGAACACCGGCAACCTGATCGAGCTCGGATCGGTGGCGAAGTTCACCAAGGGCGTCGGACCGCAGTCGATTCAGCACAACGGTCAGTTGCCGTCGGTCTCCATCTCGTTCAACACGCGGCCGACCGTCGCGCTGGGCACGGCGGTGGAGGCAGTGCAGCGCGAAGCGCGTGCTATTCTGCCGTCAGACGTCAGTACTGCGCTCTCGGGTGACACGCAGGCGTTTGCGCAGGCGCAAAGCGGACTGCTGGCGCTGCTCTTTGTCGCGATTTTCGTGATTTACATGGTGCTTGGCATTCTCTACGAGAGCTTTGTTCACCCACTCACAATTCTCTCGGGACTGCCGTTCGCGGCAGTGGGCGCGCTCATCACCCTGCTGATTTTCGGCAAGGATCTGAGCGTGTACGCGTACGTCGGCATCATTATGCTGATCGGGCTCGTGAAGAAGAACGCGATCATGATGATCGACTTCGCCATCGAGGCGGAGCGTGAGCACAACATGTCACCGGCCCAAGCGATCATGGAGGCGGCGCGCGTGCGCTTCCGCCCCATCACCATGACGACGATGGCGGCGTTGATGGGCACGCTGCCGATCGCCGTGGGCTACGGCGCCGGTGCTGAATCGCGGCAGCCGCTCGGCCTGGCGGTGGTAGGCGGGTTGGCGTTCTCGCAGCTCATCACACTGTACGTCACGCCGGTCGTCTACACGTATCTCGACGAAATCAAGACGCAACGCGCCGCCCGAAAGGCGCGGCGTCGCACGACGCAGCAGGGAATTGATGCAGTGCCGGCGATGGGTGACTGACGGTTCGCGTCAGTAGAAATCGATCGCCCGCACATCTATTGTGCGGGCGATTGTGGTATAGAGGTCGTCGGCACGGAACGGCTTCTGCAGAAACCCCGCGAGCCCGCTGCCCACGAAGCGCTGCGAGAGCTCCTGCTCATCGTATCCGCTCATGAGTAGCACACAAACGTCGTGTTTGCGGGCGCGCAGGGCGCGAAAGGTCTCTTCGCCGCCGAGCCCGGGCATGGTGAGGTCGAGCATGATGAGCGAGTAGCTATCGGGCGCGCGCTCAAATTTGCGAAGCGCCTCGTGCCCGTCCTCCGCCTCGTCCACCACGAAGCCGCGTCGCTGCAGGAGCGCTCGGGTGACCGCACGAACGCTCGCCTCGTCGTCCACCACCAGCACACGGCCATGCGACCGCCATCCGCTCCCCTGCGGCCGCTCCTCCACACGCGCGCGTTGCAGACTTGCCGGAAAGAACAGCGTGAAGATGGTGCCGATCCCCACGTCGCTCGTCACACGAATGGCGCCGCCGTGCCCGCGCATGATGCCAAGGGTGGCTGCGAGACCGAGTCCGCGTCCGGTGAACTTGGTGGAGTAGAACGGATCAAAAATGCGTGGCAGCAGCTCCGCCTCGATCCCCGATCCGGAATCGCGAACTTCGATGAAAACGAATTCGCCCGGCGACGCATCGGTGACCTGCACACACGCAAGGAGCTGCTCTGCGCCAAGGTGCTGCACCCCTGTGCGGATGCTGATCACACCCTCCGACTCGTTCAACGCATCGGAGGCGTTCGTGATGAGGTTCATCACCACCTGACGGAACTGGGTGGAGTCCACCTCGATGCTGGGCAACGTGACCGGAAGGTCGAGGTGCATGGTCGCATTGCGATGCACCGCGGTGCGCAACAGGGACGCCATCTCGCTCACGACCAGCGACGTGTCGACCGTCTCGATGACAAAGCGTCCCTTGCCGGCGTATGCGAGCAGTTGGCGCGTGAGATCGGCCGCGCGCTGCGCTGCTTGCTCGATCTCCTCGACGCTGCGACGCGCTGGTGACTCGAGCTCGAGATCGAGCAGCGCCAGAGAGGCGTTGCCGAGTATGCCGACCAGCAGGTTGTTGAAGTCATGCGCGATGCCACCAGCGAGTACACCGAGCGACTCGAGCTTCTGCGCCTGCTGGATCTGCGATTGCAGTTTCGCCTGTTCCTCCTCGGCCCGCACCTGATCGGTGATGTCGAGTGCCGTGCCCACGAGGCGCGACGGCTCGCCCTTCGCATTGCGCACGAGCATCGCGTACGACAAGAGATGACGTTCGTCACCATCGCGGCGGATGATGCGATGGCGCAACACCTGCTTCTCTCCGGTTGCGATGGCACGACGCCACGCTCTCCTGAGGCGTATCCGATCGTCGGGATGCACGAACTGGTGCTGTTCCGCATCAACGATCTCGTTGTATTCGTAGTTGGCCGGATCGAGTCCAACAATGCGGATGAGTTGGTCGGACCAACGTGTCTGCCCAGTGCGGAGGTCGCGATCGAAGCTGCCGATGTTCGCCGCTTCCTGCGCGAGTCGAAGAGTCTTTTCGCTGCGGCGCAGCGCTTCGACGGTGCGCAGTCGTTCGGTGAGATCCTGTAACGTACCGAACACGCGTGCCGTCGCGCCGCCCGGCGCCAGCGAGACGCGCGCGAGCACCACAACGACGACGATGGCGCCGTCATCCCGACGCACGGAGAGCTGCATCTCGAAGTCGCGTCCGTATCGGAGCTCGCGCACTGCATCGGTCCACGCCGTCCGCTCGTCGTCGCTGACGAGACGGTCGCGAATCAGGTCGAAGTCGGGCGGAGTCGTTGCGGGATCGACGCCGAGAATACGAAAGATCTCCGCGCTCCAGGTGAGCGTGGATGGGAGCGTCCAGACCCAGCTGCCGATGGATGCGAGTTCCTGCGCACGCGCGAGAGCTGCCTCGCTGTCACGCAGCGCGCGTTCGGCGCGACGTTGTGTGGTCACATCGTCGAGGATCGCGACTACGCCGCCGTCGCCGGGATAGGCGAAGACGGAGTTCCATGAATCGGTGGCTGCGCTGTATTCCTCGAAGTGCTGTGCCTTCTGTTCTCGCAGGACCGCCGCATACGCCTGCTGAAAGATCGAACCCTGCAACTCCGGATAGCGCTGCCAGACGTTTTGTCCAATCAGCGTTGTCGCATCCACCTTGCCCAGCGCTGCCGAGGCTTCGTTTACGAACCTGATGCGGAAGTTCCCGTCAAGCACGAGCACCGGAAGCGGACTGAGCGCAAACAGCGCACCTTGCTCCGGTGAGAGCGGAACGAAGGGAGTACCGTCAGCATCCGTTGCGTGCAGCGCGCTGGATTCTGTCATTCGTCACTGGAGAAGTGCCGCGCGGGTGAAGACGCTGGCGGTCAGAATTCGATCTGGGTGCCGAGCTCGACCACCCGATTGGGTGGAATGCCGAAGAACTCCGTCGCGGATCGCGCGTTTCTCGCCATGATCGCGAAGACGACTTTACGCCAGCGCGAGATTGTGAACGTGTCCTCCGCTCGTCCCTTCGACGGGATGAGTCGCTCTCGGCCGAGGAAATAGCTCGTTTCCATCGGGCGGCAGCGGATGCCCATCTGATCCACGACCTCCAGTACCTGCGGCACGTTCGGCGACTGCATGAAGCCGTACGTCGCCACGACACGCCAGAAGCCCTGCCCGAGCGGAATGACGCGCACGCGATCACTGGCGCTCGTTTCCGGCGAGTCCGACGTCTTGACCGAGACGAGCAGGACGCGCTCGTGCAGGACTTTGTTGTGCTTGAGATGATGGAGCAGCACTGGTGGCACGCCATCGTCATTGCCGGTCATGAAGACGGCCGTGCCGGCCACGCGATGCACCGAAGACTTTTCTACGCCATCAAGGAACAGCGTCAGCGGCATCGACCCTTCACGCAGTCGTTCGTGGAGCAGCAACCGGCCGCGCTTCCACGTGAGCATGAGCATGAACAGAATCACGCCGAGGGCCATGGGGACCCATCCGCCGTGCATCAACTTGATCACGTTCGCGCTGAAGAACGCGATGTCCAGAACCAGCAAAAACGCCGTGAGGGCGAGCGCCTGCCATGCTTCCCAACGGAAGCGTAGTCGCGCCACGAAGTAGAAGAGGATCGTGGTGATGAGCATGGTGCCGGTGACAGCAATACCGTACGCCGCACCGAGCGCCGACGTGTTCTTGAATCCCACCACGATGAGCAGACAGCCGACCGCGATGAACCAGTTCACCTCGGGGATGTAGATCTGTCCTTCTTCAGTCTTGGAGGTATGACGGATCTCAAGCCGCGGGATATAGCCGAGCTGAATACCCTGCCGGGTGACCGAGAACGCGCCCGTGATCATCGCCTGCGACGCCACGATGGCGGCCGCGGTGGCGAGAATCAGCAATGGGATGAGAAACGCCTTGGGCGCGAGCAAAAAGAACGGATTGGCCGCGGCGGCCGGCTCGCGCACCAGCAGCGCCCCCTGCCCGAAATAGTTCAACAGCAGCGCCGGGAAGACAAGAATCAGCCAGGCGAGTCTGATGGGACGCACGCCAAAGTGACCCATGTCCGCGTACAACGCTTCACCACCGGTAATGACCAGCACCACCGAGCCGAGCACCAGGAACGCCAGCGTATGATTGGCAGCCACAAAGCGCACGGCGTGAATCGGGTTGACCGCGCCCAGAATCCACGGCGACTGGAGCACTTCGAGCAGGCCAAGCGAGCCGATCGTGAAGAACCACGCGAGCATGACCGGCCCGAATGCCTTTCCGACCGTGTCGGTGCCGTATGGTTGAATGAAGAACAGCGACGCCAGAATGACCAGCGTGATCGGCACGATGTACTGCGCGAGGTCCGGCAGGGCGATATTCAGCCCTTCCATCGCACCGAGGACGGACATGGCCGGTGTGATGATACCATCGCCATAGAGCAGCGCCGTACCGAACAGGGCGAGCGCGACGAGCAACCGTCCGCGCGTCTTCGAGGTCGCCGACTGCTGCTTCGGAAAGATCAGTGCGAGCAGCGCGAAGGTACCACCTTCGCCACGGTTGTCGGCGCGCAGAATGAAGCTGATGTATTTCACGCTGATGACCAGCGTGAGCGCCCAGACGATCAGCGACAGAACGCCAAAGACGTTTTCCCGCGTCGGCTGCAGGCCGTATAAGTGACCGAAGCATTCCTTGATGGCGTACAGCGGACTGGTGCCGATATCGCCGTACACGACACCCAGCGCGGTGAGCGTCAGGACGGCGAGTCGCTTGCCGGTGGGATGTTCGTCGCGATGATGCTGCGCGCGGGCCGGGGCCATGACCGGGAACATCCCGGTCGTGGGTCGGAGCTCCGTTCCCGGCGAAGCGGCACTGGCGTCCAAGCCTCTCGGCGGGGCGACTGCGGGACCGGTCGGGTGCCTCAGCGTCTCCGACGAGGGAGTGGTCGCTGGCGGGCCACCGGGCGGCGGCGAATCGGGAGTGCCCCCTGCCGTTGGAGCTGGGGGCATCGGAGTGGAATCGGTTGACATGGTTTGTTACTGACGGCGAAATCTAGCAGCGTGCTCACGCTGGAGCCAAAGGCTTGCAACGCAGCAGGCCCCGTCGTGCGTACCGCATCAACGGGGCCTGCGCGAGTCATCAGCAGTGGTGCGCGGCGCGAGACGACCCGTTCTACTCGTACCGGAGCGCAGTGATCGGGTCGAGCTTCGCCGCGCGACGGGCCGGCCAGACGCCAAAGATCACACCCACTGCCGCCGAGAACACAAACGCCAGCATCACCGATTGCGTCGAAACCTCGGTGGTGAAGTTAGCGAATTTGCTGAGTGCCATGGCCCCGCCGGCCCCCAATCCCACCCCGATCGCACCGCCCAGCAGGCAGAGCACAATCGCTTCGATCAGAAACTGAAACAGGATGTTGTTGCTGGTCGCACCGAGCGCCTTGCGCACACCGATCTCACGCGTGCGTTCGGTGACCGAGACGAGCATGATGTTCATGATGCCGATGCCGCCGACGATCAGCGAGACCGACGCGATCCCGGCCAGCAGCGAGCCGAAGACGGCGCTTGTCTCCGCCGCGGTGGTCAGAAAGTCAGCCTGATTGCGGATCTGGAAATCGTCGTCGCGCTCACGTGGTGTTTTGTGCTCACGACGAATGATCTTCTGCACTTCGGCCATCGCTTCGGGGATCTGCTCCTCGGAGGCCGCGAGCACGGAAATAGAACGCACCCGATCGGTACCGATGACGCGGAAACGCGCCGTGTTCAACGGGACCAACACCTGATCGTCCGGGTTCTGGAACGGGTTGGTCTGCCCCTTCGACTTGAGCACACCGATGACGGTGAACTGGATGCCCCGGATGCGCACGGGCTCGCCGATGATCGCCTGCGGATTCTCGACACCGAGGTTGGTGAGCACCTGCGGGCCCAGCACGGCGAGCCGCTGCTTGCCCACGTCTTCCTGCGACGTGAACATGCGGCCGGCCATCAACTCGTATTTGCGGACTTCGAGGTAGTTGGCCGTCGTGCCGACGATCTGCGTACTCGTGTTCTTGGAGTTGAACTGCACCTGCAACTGCCGCGACATCTCCGGCTGCACGGCCGTCACGAGCACGGCCTGATCCTCGAGGGCCTGCGCGTCGGCCATGGTCAGTCTGGCCCGATCCGCCTCGGACGCGATACCGCGCGCCTGCACCTGTCCTGGCGAGATCGAGAGCAGCGTGGTGCCGAGCGACGTGATGCGCGCCTTGATGGCGCTCTGCGCGCCGCGACCAATGCCATCCATGGCAATGACGGCACCGACGCCGATGACGATGCCGAGCATCGTCAACAGCGAACGCAGCTTATTGGCGCGCAGCGCCGTCAGCGCAACACGAAAGACTTCGGCGTAGAGCATCAGTTGCCACCAGGCGGACGCCCACCGCCGCCACCACCGCCGCCACGTGCCGGCGTCGCTGCCGGCGCGCCGGGCACGGCCGTCATGCTGCGGAAGCGATCGTTGGCCTGATCACGCTTGGCTTGCAACGCGGCAACGTTCAGCGTGGCGACCATGTCGCCTTCGTTGAGACCGCTCAGCACTTCCGAGTAGTCGTAATTGGACGCGCCGAGACGGACGAGACGCGGCTCATACTTGCCGGCCGACACTTCCACGAAGACGAGTCCCGTGCGCGCTCGGCTTGCACTATTGCCGCCGCTTCCGGTCCCGCCGGGGGCACCCGACGCGCGAGCCGTCCGCGTTCCCGCAGCTGACCCTTGCGTCGCATTCCGAGCGGCATTCTGTCTACCGCCGGCAGCGGGCGCGTCACCGGAGGGCATCGGCACGGCCTGCGTGGCCGGGGTATCCGCCCCGGGCCGTCCGCTGCCGCCATTGCGACCGCCGCCCATGCCAGCCTGCGTGCGCTGTACGTAGGCCACCACCGAATCAGGGTTCAGTCCGACAAATCCGGCGGCCGTCGCGGCCTCACGCACCGTGCGCACGGCGTCGTTGGCAACAGCCACGACATTCTCGCGCCGCTCGATCAGCAAGGACACTTCGCCGTTCATGCCCGGCTTGAGAAAGCCTTCGTTGTTCTCGAGCGAGATGATGACCGGGAACATCGTCACACTCTGCACCACGACGGCCTGCGGTTCGATCTTTTCGACGACGCCCTGAAACGGCTTGTCGGGATACGCATCGACGGTGACGCGTGCGGGTTGTCCACTCTTCACGTTGCCGATATCCGTTTCGTTCACCATCGCGCGCATACGCACCTTGCTCAGGTCCGCCATGGTCAGCAGCGTGGTACCGCCGCCGAAGGCGCCAGTGGCCGAAGTGATCACCTGGCCGAGTGCGACTGGCTTGGAAATGATCGTGCCGCCGACCGGCGCTACAACGGTTGCATCTTCGAGGCGCTGCTTGGCCAGATCGAGGTTGGTGTTGGCGCGTACCATCTGACCCTGCGCCTGCGTCAACCCAAGCTGCGCCGTCTCGAATTCCTGCGTGGTGATGATGCGCGTTTGGTACAGATCGTCGGAGCGTTTCTTCTGCGCGGCCGCCACATCGAGGTTGGCCTGCGCCGACCGCTGGTCGGCGAGCGACTGGTCGTACTGGTTCTGCACATCGCGGGTGTCCACCTGCACCAGCAATTGACCGGCGCGCACCGACGATCCGGTCTCGACGGGCATGCGCGTGATCAGGCCCGACGCCTTCGACTTCACTTCAATGACGTTGATTGGCTCGACGGCGCCGGTTGCCTGCGCGTCGATCACGATGGTGCGACGATCGACCGCCACACTGCTGATGGGAATCACGGTCTCCTTCTTTGACGCGCAAGCGGAGAGCAGCGCGGAGATGGCGACCACGGTGACAGCGCCGGTCATTCCGGAGTGCGTAAAACGAGTCAGCACGGCAATGCTCCGGTGAAATGACACGGATTGAAAAGCGGTCACAGCTCGCGACCGAGCAACGACGAGAGCTGCGCACGGGCAATGCGACCGTCGAGACGCGCTTGAATGAGCGCCTGACGCGCAACATTCAACTGCGTCTGCGAGGTAAGCAGATCGAGCAGTGTGGATGCACCAAGCGCGTAGCGCTGCTGCTGTACCCGCAGGTCTTCGTCCGCCGCAGCGATGGCGGCGAGTTGCACGTCCACGCGCGCCTGCGCGTTTTGCAGCGAACGGACGAACGCGGTGAGATTCTGCCGCGCCGCAAGCCGGGCGTCGCGCAACTGCGCTTCCGCGTTCGTCAGGGCCACATCGGCCTGAACCGTTTGGGCTTCACGCGAAAACCCGTTGTAGAGCTGGTACTGGATGTTGAAGTTGATCGTCTGTCGGCTCGCGTTGTCTCCGCCCACCAGAATCAGATTCGTGCCGGCAAAGCCGCGGCTGTTCTGGCTGAACGCGTAGTTGTACGACATGGTCATCGTGGGCAGATACGTCGAGCGCTGCGTGCGCTTGGCGGCCCGGGTGACAGCCACGTTCGACTCGGCCAGCCGCACCGCCGGACCATCCACCGCAAACGTGGCCAGCTCGGCTTCGGTCGGCAGCGTCACCTGCGTGTCGAGCGTGTCGTCTGGCGATGCAGAAATCGTGGTCGTGGAACCGGACACGCGCGTGAGCGCGGCGTTGGCCACGCGCAGATCGTTTTCGGCGGTGAGCACGGCCAGTTGCGCGTTGCCCACCTGAATGGCCGAGCGCAACGAGTCCGACTTGGTCGCGACACCGGCCGCTACTCGCGCCGACGAGGCCTTGAGCTGCTGCTCCGCCTGTTCGAGCTGCGCCTTGGCTGCCGCCGCCGACTCACGTGCAGCGAGTGCGGCATAGAACTGCTGCTTCACTTGCAACGAGGCGTCGAAGCGCGCGGCCACGGCCGACACATCGGCCACGTCAGCCGTGGCGCGGATGCGATTCACCTCGGACCAGCGACGTCCACCGTCGAACAGCTCGACGTTGAGCGCGAGGCCGTTGTTGTAGCTCCATGGATTGCCGGACAGCGACGTGAGCTGCCCGTTGAAGTTGTTGATCGTCGTGCCCTGCGTGCGCCCCGTGCCCGCCGAGAGATTCACGTTGGGCACATACGAGCCCAAGGCCTGACGTCGCGCGGCGGCCGCATTGCGGTCGAGGCCGCGCGCTTGCACCGCGGCCGGCGCGTTGCGCTGCGCGAGGTCGATGGCCTCTTGCAAGGTCACGAGTCGGGCGCCGTCTTCAGCAGGCAGGGTCTGGGCGCCAAGCGGGGCGACCACGAGGGCCGCCCCGGTGAGTAGCGCGCAGGTGGCCGCGCGCGCGTGGCGGAAGTGCTGGCGGTTCATCGGCGGCCATCCTTGGCCTTGCGGGCGCTGTCGGCGATGCGGTTGCGCTCGATGATACGCACGAACGCGGCTTGTTGCGCGGGATCGAACTCCTTCATGAGCAGCACGCGCGCGCTGTCGCGCATGGCATTGAAACTCGGACGCACGGAATCCATGATTTCCTTGAAACGGGAGCCACGCCAGTCGAGAACGGAATCGACGGCGCGTCGTTGGGTGTCGGTCAGTTCAAGCTCGGCGTCGAGACTGTCTCGCATGCTGCGATCGGCCTCCTGCCTGCGCTCCGGACGCGAGAGAGTGACCGCGCGATCGGCCACGAAGCCAACGGCGCCGCCGGTGAGGAACGCGCCGAGCAAGAACATCAGCGCGAGAGACTTGGAGCGGGGAGAATTGGCCACGACGGAGTCCGCCTACCAGCCGAGCGGGTTGAGGTAGCGCTCGGGCGCATCCTCAGGGAGCCGACGGCGCGTACCGGCGCTGAACGTCACCGCGTCGCCGGCCAGCAGCGCCTCAACGGACGCCTCGAAGGCTGGATCGTACGCCGGACCGTACGTGTCCCCGATCGCCGTTTGCGGCGCGGTGTCGTCGGCGCGCTCGCGCACCATCGCCGCGCCGGCCAGCAACAGCGCAAACGTGGCCGCGACGAGGCCGGCCGTGCGCCATTCGGAGAAGACCGTCCACCACGCGAGTGGCGCCGACTCTTTGATCCGTGCCATCACGCGCTGCTCGAGTCCCGCCCAGTAGGCGTCGCTGGTGGGCGCGCTGTACGCGGTGTGCAGCAAGTGCGTGAGCGCCGGATCCGTCTCGTCGCTCCGTCCGTCGTCTGTCCGCTGAAAGTCCGTCATTCGATGCTCCGCAGGTTGCCCAGCAGTCGCCGCAGGTGCGACCGGGCATGGTGCAGGTCAGATCGAGCGGTGCCCTCGGGAATTCCGAGAAGTGCGCCGATCTCCGCGTGTTTATATCCCTCGACGTCGTGCAGCACGATCACTGACCGCTGTCGTTCTCCGAGGGTTTCCAGCGCACGCATCAGCCGCGTGCGCAATTCATCAGCTTCTGCCGGATCGCGATGCGGCGACGACAATGTCTCCGGCAACTCGTCGGCGTCCCGAACCTTGCGGCGTCGCGCGATGTCCAGCGCAGCGTTCGCCACGATGCGGTGCAACCAGGCGCCGAACGCCTGCTCCGGACGGAACCGCTCCATCGCGCGGAACGCGTGCAGAAACCCTTCCTGCACCGCATCCTCCGCGTCGTCGTGCGACAGGACGATCGACCGGGCGACGGCGTATGCGCGACGCTGGTGTCGCTGCACCAGGCCGGCAAATGCCGTGTTGTCGCCGCGCTGTGCCGCGAGCACGAGTGCCCGCTCCTCCAGCACATCCGCCGATGGAAATGGCAGGTCGCTCACCGGCACCAAGGGAATGACTGTTTCATGGCGTGCGCCCGTCCCCGGATGCCCCACTGACCGCTCGACCATCACGCTCTCCCCGACAGCACACGTGTCCGCCGTGGCGGGCCTCGAGGCTGAGATGGGAAGGGCGAGAGAAGTCATCCGGTCTGGTTGAGTCATCAGGAATACGCGTCTCCTGCGAGGGGCGTTGAATCGGTGCGCGTCGGTCCGGCAAGTCCGAGCGTTCCTGCGATTTCCTGCATCGCCAACAGCACGATGCCGATGTGTTCGTCGAGCGGCACGCCAAGTGCCTCCGCGCCCTGAATGATGTCCTCGCGGTTGACGCCTCTGGCGAACCCCTTGTCCTTCATCTTCTTCCGTACACCCGCCACCTCTACGTCGGCCACGGCACGCGACGGCTTCACCAGCGCAGAGGCCGTGATCAGACCGGTCAGCTCGTCCACCGCGAAGAGCGCCTGTGCCATGCGGGTCGTTCTTGCCACGCCCGTGTAGTGCGCATGACCGAGCACCGCCTCGCAGACGTCGTCCGGCCAACCCAGCAAACGGAGGTGGCGAACCCCTTCCGCCGGATGTTCGACGTCGGCACCCTGCGATTCGTTAGGAAACCGCTCGTAGTCGAAGTCGTGGATGAGTCCGGTGATCGCCCAGGACTGGACGTCCTCGCCGAAACGGAGCGCGTAGGCACGCATCGCCGCCTCGACGGAGAGCATGTGTTTGCGCAGGGAATCGCTCGCCGTCCAGGACTCCATGAGGGCGAGTGCTTCGGCGCGAGTTGGCAGGGTCACGAGCGCGGAGGGGCGAAGTGAGACGACAAAGCAGGCACGGCACGAACTAGGAAAGCTATGCCTATGCGGCACGTTTCGGGCCGCGCGCGCCGGACATCGCGTGGGCGCAACGCCAATGCGCGGCCCGAGCGCGCGATCCTAATGCGCGTCAACCGGCGCCCGTCCCGTGGACCGGCCGGTGCGCCAGAGCAGCAGCAGCGGTAACGCGGCCACCAGCAGGATGCCGCTGATCAGATACAGCCGCGAGAACGCGAGCACGCTCGCCTGCGCCGAAATCTGACGATCGAGCGCGAGGAGCGCCTGCTGCCCGGCCACCGCCGCGTCCGTCCCGCGCGCGGCCATGCCGCGGGTGAGCGCGGCCACCCGCTCGGCGGTGAGCGGATCGTAGGCGCCCGCGTGCTCCGTCAGCACGGCCTTCTCCACCTTCGTCAGACGCGACAGTAGCGTGGCCATGATGGCAATGCCGAGGGATCCGCCCAGTTGCCGCATGAGATTGAACATCCCCGTGCCCTGGCCCAGCGAGCGCACAGGCAACCCCGCCACGGTGGCGTTGGTCAGCGGCACGAAGATCAGCCCCAATCCGACGCCACGAAAAATAAGCGGCCAGAACAGCTCGTCCTGTCCCACATCGAGCGTGATGCGCGAGAGCGACCACATGGAGAGCAGGAACAGGATCGAGCCAGCGACCACCAGCGGACGGGCGTCCAGCTTGGACGCCAATCGGCCCATTACGGCCATCGTGAACGCCGACGCCAGGGCGCCCGGCAGAATCACCTTGCCCGTTTGCCACGCCGTGTAGCCGTGCAATTGCTGCAGGAAGACGGGCAACACAAAGACCGAACCGTAGAGCGCCAGACCGAGAAACGCGGCGAAGAGCACGCCGGGGGCGAGTTGTCGCGAACGAAGAATGCGGAAGTCGATGATCGGCTCCGGTGTGCGCAGCTCGTGCCACACCAGCAACACGGTGGATACGAGACTTGTGGCGGCCAACACCAGCACGAAGCGCGATTCAAACCAGTCGAAGCGTTCTCCCCGTTCGAGCATCCACTGCAGCGAGCCCACGGCCAGCGCCAGCAGCGCGATCCCCATCACATCGATTGACGTGGCGCGCACCTGATGCGCCGCATTCCGCACGTATGTCCACACCATCCACGCCGCGCCAATACCGAGCGGCACGTTGATGTAGAAAATCCACGGCCACGCGTAGGCGTCCACGATGTAGCCACCAAGTGTGGGGCCAAGGGTCGGGCCGACCATCACTCCCATGCCGAAGATCGCCTGCCCAATCCCGCGCTCTTCGGGCGGAAACGACTCAAAGATCGTGGTCTGCGCAGTGGAAAGCAGGGCACCGCCACCAAGCCCTTGAATGACCCGCCACACCACGAGTCCGACCAGCGACGTGGCCGCACCGCAGAAAAACGACGCGACAACAAACAGCACGATCGATCCGAACAGATACCGCCGTCGCCCGAAGTACGACGACAGCCAGCTCGACATGGGAATCACGATGACGTTGGCGATGATGTACGACGTCGACACCCACGCGATTTCATCAAGCGTCGCGCCGAGCGTGCCCATCATGTGCGGGATCGCCACGTTCACGATCGACGTGTCCACCAATTCGAGGACGGCCGCCAGCGTCACCGCGATCGCGATGAGATAGCGGTTCTTGTACGGGTCGTCGGCCACGACACCCTGCGCACCGCTTGCCGCGCGCCGCACCGCCGCCGACGGCGCGAGTACCTGAGTCGCCACGGTTCGCTACTTGACGATGACGTTGGCCACGACGGACATCCCCGGACGCAGCGGACGCTCGGCACCCAGATCTTTCGTGATGCGGACGCGGACGGGAATACGCTGCACGACCTTCGTGAAGTTGCCCGTCGCGTTGTCTGGCGGCAGGAGCGCGAACTTGGCGCCAGTCGCGGAGGCAATGCTTTCGATCACGCCTTCGGCCGATGCACCGTACGCATCGACCTCGATCTCCACGCGCTGTCCCACGCGCACACGCGCGAGCTGCGTCTCCTTGAGGTTCGCAGTAACAAAAAGACCACTGTCGGAGACGATGGAAAGCAGGGTCTGTCCAGACTGCACGAGCTGGCCCACTTCGACGGACTTACGCGAAACGGTACCGGCCATCGGTGCCGTGATCGACGTGAACGACAGCTGCAACGACGCGTTGGCACGGGTGGCCTCGGCGGCCTGCAATCGCGCCTGCGCGAGTCGCACGCCGGCCTGCGCGTTGGAGATGCCCGACGTGGCGGCGTTGACCTGTCGCTCGGTAGCCGTAAACGTGGCCACCGCCGCATCGTACGCCGCCTGCGCGGCATCGAGCTGTGCGACACTGATGATCTGTTTGGCGACGAGTTCCTTGGCGCGCGCAAGATCGCCCTGTGTTTTCACGACAGTCGATCGCGCCGCAATGACTTGCGCGTTGCCGACATCGCGCTGGCTGGACGCCGAGCGCACCATCGCATCGGCCTGGCCTTCGACCCCGCGTCCGCCGGCCGATGCACGCGCTGCCGCGAGCTCCGCCTCCGCCTGTGCGAGACGCACCCGATACTCGCGCTCATCAATGCGCACCAGTACGGCGCTGTCGCTCACGTGCGCATTCTCGCCGGCGTTCACCGCAGTCACAAAGCCACCCACCTTCGCGACGATGGGAACGATGTGGCCGTCCACCTGCGCGTTGTCGGTGCTTTCGTGCGTCTGCGCAAAGCTCCACCGGTCGAAGCCCCACCACGCGCCGGCGGCAAGCAGCAGTAGCGGCACCACAATGCGCAGCGGGTTGCGTTTCGTGGGTGCATTGCCGCGTGCGGTGCCGTGCGCGCTGGCGCCGGTCGTGCCATCAGCGGAAGTGGGTTCGAGTGTATTGGTAGCCATTGTCCTGATGCCGGTGATCGAATGAATGAGGTGACGGAGCGCGCTGAGCCGTTGACGAAACGAACTACGGGAGTCGTTGCACCGCGCCGGTCGCGCGAGCGAGGGAAACGCGCGCGTTCTGAAATGCAGCAAGCGCATCGATGCGCAGCGTTCGCGCCTGATTGAGCGAAAGCAGTGCGATGATCACATCCCCGTTCCCCGCCACACCGGCGCGGAATCGTTCCTGCGCCTGCGCGACTTCCTGTTCGGCAAGACTCAGTCGTTCGCGCGCGGCCTCCACGGCTTCACGCGCCGCCGAGAGGTCCAGCAGCGACGTGCGTACGTCGAGCGCACTCTGCGTGCGCAGATCGTTCAGTCGCACGTCCAGTTCGCGCGATGCGGCGACCTGCTCTTGCACGCGACCGTCGCGCCGGTTGCCGTCGAAAAGTCCGACGGCCAGCTGTACACCCCACGAGTATGTAGGGAGCAAATTGTTCCACGACTTACCGATTTGACCCTGATCGAATACCAGGCCGAGTTGCGGCGTGCGCTCCCATCGGATGGACGCGATCGTCTTTTGCGTGGCGGCCTGCTGCGCCTGCAGCGCACGGACATCCTGCCTCGACGCGAAGGCACGTGTCAGGGCTTCGGGCTCGTCGGGTACGGTGGCATCGACCGGAAGTCCGGCCAGCGAATCGGAGAGCACCAACGGCGCATCGAGCGCCATACCGATCACGCGCTTGAGCTCGAGCACGGTGCGCGCCCGATCGTTGCGGGCGGCGATGAGTTGTGCGCGTGTGGCCGCCAATTGCGACTGCGCCCGCGTAACGTCGAGCGCGATACCGACGCCGGCTTGCAATTGATCGCGCGCAATGCGCAGCAGATCGGCGGCAAGGGTGGAATCGGCAACGCGCGCAGCCAACTGCGCCTCGGCGCGTGCCGCGCGGATGTACGCGGTGGCCGCGACCGACGCGGCTCCTTCTGCCTGCGCGTCGACATCGGCCAGTGCGGCGAGCGACGATGATTGCGCGGCGCGCCAACGGGCGATGGTGCCGAGATCGAGTAGTGGTTGCGTGATGCGATAACGGATGTCGACCGTAGGGACCGGGCCGATGATTTCGCCATTCGGATTCAGCAACGGGCGACCTTGCGGATCGCGAAAGTTGAATCCGAACGTGGCCGAATTGAGGGTGCGCGATGCCTGCTGAATTCCCGCCGCGACATCGGGAAAGAGCGCGCCGCGCCGTTGCAGCACGCGGGCGTCGGCCTGTGCGACGCGGGCACGGGCGACGTCAACCGCGCTGTTCTGTTTGGCCGCAAGGCGGGCTGCGTCGCCAAGCGTAAGCGCTTGCTGGGCAACGAGTTCGGGGGCGGCGGCGAGCGCGAGCGCGAGCATGAGGGCGCGTACGCCGGTTTGCTGCCCGGGGTGATCGGTCGTTGACGGTTGCGGGCGGGCGCGTGGAACGCGACGGGTTGTGCCAGTGCGAACGAATGTCATTGAATGGGCCGCAGGGCGCTCAGATAGAAGTCGAGGATCTCTTCGCGAATGTGCTCGTCGGTCACGCCGGCCAGCTCGGGGAAGCACTGGCGGCGGTCGCACCAGATGGCCTGCATCATGGTCAGCGAGGAGAGCATGCGGGCGGCGGTGGCCGGTACGATCGGGCGGAATTCTCCGCGGGCCGTGCCGCGTTCGACGATCGCGCCGATCAGCCGGCGGCCGCGCGCCACGACTTCGTCGGCGTAAAACTGCATGAGGTCGGGGAAGTGCTGGAGTTCGGCGAGTACCAGCCGCTGCACCACTTGAAAACGGTCGGAGCGCAGGAACGTCCACCAGCCGACGCTGAGGCGGCGCAGCTGCGTTTCCGCGCTCTCGTGGCTTTCCTGCTCGGCCAGTTGCTCCGCGCTTTCGATGGCGGCGATCGTGGTCGTGCGGACCATCTCGCGAAAGAGCGCTTCCTTGTTGGGGAAGTAGAGATAGATCGTCCCCTTGGCCACGCCGGCGCGCTTGGCGATGTCGTCGAGCCGTGCGCCGGCCAGTCCGCGTTCGCCGAACTCGTGGAAGGCGGCGTCGAGGATCTGTGCGGGTCGTTCCTCAGGGGCGCGCCGGCGGCGCGGGTCGACGACGTTGGGCGTGGCTGGATTGATTTCGAGCGGCGACACGTTGGCGATGGTCATGGATGTATTAATGACTGACCAGTCAGTTTAGTGTCACTCGCCCGGAACACAAGAGCGGTCGGTATTCCGTGACGGAACACCGACCGCGTCTTTCGCACCCCATGCTAGCGCCCGATGACGGCGCCGGCTGGGATTGAACCCGCAGCTGTGTCAGCCGTGCTGCCTGACCTTAGGCGACCTGCCCCGACGTGGTCATGACGACCGACGTCTTCTGGGCACCTTCGGCACCGTGGGCGGCCTTCTCCTGCTCGAAGTGCCGGTTGGTCAGGATGACGATCCCGTACAAAATGGCGCCGATAAAGGCGGCGCCGCCGATCAAACCGACGAACGCGGCGCCCATGTCGCTGCCGCCGGAGGCGTGGTGGTCGCTCATAGGTGCGGTCGGGATGGGGGTCACTCGACGTCGGCGACGCGCACGGTCACCATGCCGTCGTTCGCTACGATCGTCGGGATAAGTTCGAGGCCCTCGGTCACCTGACCGAAGACGGTGTGGACACCATTCAGGTGGCGCGTGTTCGACTCGCTCAGCACGACGAAGAACTGGCTGCCGCCGGTGTTCTTGCCCGCGTGCGCCATGGACAGCGCGCCGACGTTGTGCTTGTGCGGGTTGCCGGCCGTTTCGCACGGGATGGTCCACCCCGGTCCGCCGGTACCGATGCGACGATCGCCCGCCGGAAGATCACGGGACAGCGGGTCGCCCCCCTGCACCACGAAATCGGCAATGACGCGATGGAATTTCACACCGTCATAGAAGCCGGAATTGGCAAGCTTCTCGAAGTTCTCGACAGCCTTGGGCGCCTCGGCCGCAAACAGCTCGGCCACCAGGGTCCCCTTGTTCGTTTCGATCGTAGCCAGCTTGGGCACGGAGTCCTCGGGTTCAGATAAGGAGTTGAAGCGGGAAAGGTAATCGCGGACGGGAGAGGGGCCAACGTGCGGCGCTATCCGGCCGACCCCGGCGCGGGGTCGAGCTCCGCACTCGGGCACATATCGCGCAGGACGCAGGCCGCGCACGCCGGCTTACGTGCAAAGCAGGCGCGCCGGCCGTGCCAGATGAGCAGGTGGCTGAGCAGCGCCCAGTCGGCACGCGGAAAGAGGGGCATGAGTGCCTGCTCGATGCCGACCGGATCGGGTTCGCGCGTGAGCCCGAGCCGTCGGCTGAGTCGCTGCACGTGCGTGTCGACCACAATCCCGTCGTTGATGTCGAACGCGTTGCCCAGAATGACGTTGGCCGTTTTGCGCCCGACACCGGCAAGGGCGGTGAGTTGCGGAATGGTGCGCGGTACCTCGCCCGCGTGCTCGCGCCGCAGCGATTGCGCCATGGTCACGAGGTTCTTCGCCTTGGCGCGAAAAAAGCCGGTGCTGCGCACGATTTCTTCCACATCCTCGAGCGGCGCGTCGGCCAGACTCTGCGCATCCGGATACGCCGCAAACAGCGCCGGCGTGACCATGTTGACGCGCACATCGGTGCACTGCGCGCTGAGGATGGTCGCGCACAGCAGCTCGAAGGCGTTGCGATGGTCGAGCTCGCAGTGCGCGTCGGGATACTCCGACTTGAGGCGTGCCAGCACCACCGCTGCGATCGCGACCTTGGCCGCCTTGCTCCGCGGAGACTTGGTCACCGGCGGTGCCTTCTGAGAGAGCTTTTCGCCGGCACTTTTCGAGCGGCGCCTGGCGCGGCGTATGCCGCCCGTCGCGCTGTCGTTCACTGGTGCCATCGCGGTTGCGTCGTGTTCAGCGCGCGATGGCGGTCGCGGCGGTCGCGCGTCCGTACGCTCCCGACCGACGCGCCTGCGCAAAGGCCAGCACCTCGTCGGCGCTGCGACTGTTCAGCACATCGGCGGCGGTGAGCCAACCTTTGCGCGCAACGGCCACGCCCATCTCGAGATGATCGAGTCCCTGCGGCGAGTGGGCGTCCGGGCCGATCGACACCAGCGTCCCCGCCTCGTGCGCGATTTTGCACGCACGCCAGTCGATGTCGAGACGGTGCGGGTCGGCGTTGAGTTCCACGGCCACCCCGACGGCGCCGGCTTTGGCGATCACTTCGGCGAGGTTGATAGCGTACGGCTCACGGGTGAGCAGCAACCGGCCGGTGGGATGCCCTAAAATGGTGAGATGCGGATCGTCGAGCGCTTTGAGCACGCGGTCCGTCATCTGCCGTTCGTTCATCCCATAACGCGTGTGTACTGATCCGATGACGAAGTCGAAGCGATCGAGGAACGTGGTGTCGTAGTCGAGACGGCCGCAGGGCAGGATGTCTGCCTCAATCCCCTTGAGCACGCGGAAGTCCACACCTTCGCTCGCGTAGCGTCCATTCAGCGTATCGATTTCGGCATGCTGCTGCACGATCGCATCGCGGGTCAATCCGCCGGCGTACGTGTTGGACTGTGAATGATCGGAGACGCCGAGATAACGCAGGCCGCGCGCGAGGGCGGCGGCGGCCATGTCTTCGATGGTGGCGCCGCCGTCGCTGTACTGCGAATGACAGTGCAGCGCGCCAATGAGATCACGCTCGACGAGCAGATGCGCGAAGGCATGCGGTGTCGCGGCCTCGACTTCGCCGCTGGCTTCGCGCAGTTCGGGCGCAAGATAGGCGAGCCCCGCGTGTGCGTAGAGGTCATGCTCCGAGCGGACGGGCAACAGCGCGCCATCGGCACCGCGCAATTCGTCGCCCGCGAGCACGAGGCCGCGTGCGGCGGCGCGTTCGGTCACCTGACGGACGTGTGCGGCGCTGCCGGTGGTACGCCAGAACGCGAGCACGAACTGTTCGGGCCGCACGCAGGTGAGATTGACCTGCAGGCCATCGTCGAAGCGCAGCGTGAGCGACTTGCCGCTGCCGGCGAACGCGGCCTGTACGCCGCGCATTTGTGCCAGGGAGGCGGCCACGAGCGACGGTGAGCCACTCACGGCTGCCACCAGATCGATGTCGCGCACCACTTCATTGCGGCGATGGATCGACCCGGCAATCTCCACCTGCAGTACGTCGGGGTGCGCGAGTACGGCTGCACGCAAACGTTCCGCCTCGGCGCGCGCGTGTTGCCAGAGGACGAAGGCGCCAGTCGCGCGCAGATCGGCGATCCCCTTGAGGATTTTGGCGGCGGTCCGGTCGCCGAAGCGCGGGAGTCCGGCCAGTCGGCCATCGCGCGCGGCCTGCTCAAGCTCCTGCAGCGACTCCACATGCAGTCCCTCGTGTATCTGCCGGATACGCGCGGGGCCGAGTCCGGGAACGCGCAACAGCTCCAGCAGACCTTCGGGCGTCTCTTCCTGTAGACGTTCCAGCAGGGCGGAGCCGTTGCTCTCCGCAAGTTCGCGCAGCACCTCGATCGCGGCCGGTGTCAGCGCGTCGGCCGCAAATGCGTCGGTGGCGAGTACATCGTCCACCGCCGCGTCGCCGCGACTTGCTGCCGCGCGCGCGGCCATCTGCATCGCGCGCACGGTGAACCGATCCTCCCCGTGCAATTCGAGGAGGGTCGCGATCTGGGTCAGGGCGTGTGCCGCAGCATGGCAATCCATGACCGCAATATACGGCCCGTCCTGCTAGCTCTCCACGCCCGCCAGCATTCGCGCCTGTCGCACCAGTTCCACGAGTTGCTCTTCGGTGAGTACCATTTCCTGTGCGGCGGCGTCGCGGTCGAGCAGCCCGGTACGCATGCCCACGCCGACTTGATTCAGGTAGCGAATCTTGGCCAGCATCTCGAGGGTCAGCTGTCGCAGCCCGTGAAAGCGGCGCTTTTCGGCATTCGCCCGCCGGTACCGGTGTAGCAGCTCATCGGGACGAAGACGCTGCGCGAGCGCGAGCACCTCGTCTCCGGTCCGTCCCGGCAGGACACCCCGGTCGGGGATGCCCGCGTTGTCCCACGCGAGATCGGCAAACCACAGGCGGCCAACGAACTCCACGCCATCGTGCGCAGTCCGCACGGAGACGCGAAACGGTCGGCCGTCGACATCGATGGTGGCGATGATGGCCTGCGACACGGTGCCGTATGGAATCATTGCGTCTCGCGAGTTACTGCAGGTGTACGTCAGGACGGAAGGAAGCGCGCCATGGCTTCGAACAACGTCTTCGGCTGTTCGACGTACGGGACGTGGCCACAATCGGGAATCGCCACGAGCGTTGCATCGAGCGCCGCCGCGACGGAGGCTGCCGAGTCGAGGGGAATGGGGTCCTCCCGACCGTGTACGACGAGTACGGGGAGGTGAACGGCACGACGCAATGCGCCCAGATCGTCACGCAAGTCGAAATCGCCCAGACTATCCCAGACGGACTGCTGCACCCGTCCGGTGACGCGAAAGGGGGTGAGCGCGCGGGCGCGCGCCGGATCGGCGAAATAGCCCGCGACACTGAGTTCGAAACTGCGCTGCCGGTAGGCGACCGGATCGGTGTCGCGGAGCCCGGACTCGGCCAGCTGCGCGCGCATGTTTTGGATGGCGGGGCCGCGCTGCCGGTCGGCGAGCTCGAGTTCGAAGGCGTTGCGCCAGGCGCGTGTCACCGGAGCCGGTGAGATCAGCACGAGGCGCGCCGGCATTTCGACGGTCGGGGGCGTTGCGCGGTCACGCATGGCCTCGATCGCGTAGAGCATCGCCAGCAGCGCGCCCCACGAGTAGCCCACGATGGTCGGCGCACCGAGTTCGAATTCCGCCACGACGGCGGCGAGATCGTTCACCTGCGTGCGCCACGTCACGGGTGTGGGGTCGTCGGTCTTGGATCGCCCGCCGCCGCGCTGATCGTACGTGATGACGCGGTGCGTCTCCGCGAGCGCCAGCATCTGCGGGTACAGATAGTCGTGATGTGCACCCGGTCCCCCGTGCAGCAACAGCAGCGGCGGCGCGTCGGCCGGGCCGTCTTCGCGCCAGTAGAGTGGAACGCTGGTGGAGCGCGTGTACCCCTCGGCGCGCGGCAGTGGAATCATCATGGCGCAAAGTAGTGCGGGAGTCGCGGATGGCGCGGCTCGGGTGTGCGCGCGGGCGACGGGGGATCGCGAATGACGCCGGCTCCGCCGCGAACGGGCTCGGCGCAGCCGCCGGTGACGGCGCGGACTCGCTGCATCGAGCGTTGGATTTGGAGGAAGGCGGCGACGGGACTTGGTGCCTGCGCCCCCCCCACAAACCGTCCCGCTCCCCGTCCCGGGACGTCGCCGGCCCATCCACGGTTCCCTTCGCGGCGAAGCCGGCGTCGTTCGCGATCCGCCGTTCGCGATCCGCCCTCTTCGCGATCCGAGGGTGTCGCGATCCGCCGAGCTACGCGAACTCGGCTGCGATCCGGGCCGTTGCGGCGTGTATAGCGACCGTGTCGTTCACCTGCCGTCCATAGCCACCGGCGATCACAATCGCGATTGGCAGCCCGATCTCGCGGCACTGCTCGATCACCATGCGGTCCCGCCGCCGCAGTCCCTCGAACGTGAGCGCCAGTCGACCCAATGCGTCACCCTCGTGCGGATCGGCGCCGGCGAGGTAGAACACCAAATCGGCGCGCCCCTCGCGCAGCACGCGCGGCAGTGCTTCGGCGAGCAACGCGAGATAGATCGCGTCCCCGGTTCGATCGTCCAGTTCGATGTCCAGCGTGCCCGGTACCTTGCGAAAGGGGAAGTTTTTCGCGCCGTGCATACTGAACGTGAACGTGTCGTCGTCGCCGGTGAAAATGTGATGCGTGCCGTTCCCCTGATGCACGTCGAGATCGATCACCGCAACGCGGCGGATGAGCCGCTCGTGGCGCAGAGCGCGAATGGCAACGGCAACATCGTTGAACAGGCAAAACCCTTCCCCGTGTCCGGCGAAGGCGTGGTGCGTCCCGCCCGCCAGATTCATCGCGATCCCGCCGTGCAGCGCATGACGCGAGGCGGCCAGCGTGCCGCCCACTGCTCGTGCGGCGCGCTCGACCAGTTCGGCGCTCCACGGAAAACCGAGTCGACGGATGGCCGGCTCGCCAAGCGTCCCCTCGCGCAAGGCCGTCAGGTACGCGGCGTCGTGCACACGGCGCAGCGCGTCGTCATCAATCGCATCCGGCGCCAGGATTGCGTCCTCGGAAACGATGCCGTCCGTTACGACACGCTCGGCGAGCAGCGTATACTTCGTCACGGGAAAGCGATGACCCGGCGGCAGCGGGTAACTCCACGCGGCGGGCGACCAGAGCGAGAGACTCATGAATGATCGTGTCGGGTGATTCGATTCGTGAAGTGTAACTGCTGCATGCCGACCGCATGATGCCACTCGGCCCGTCGATGCGTGGCACGCCGGCCAGCGGCGTTGCTGCCGTGCGCACTCCGGCTGCCGGCTCGGTGAGAATAGCGGATGACGCACGCGCGACCGTCGCACTGGTCCGCGCGCTGATGCTGCTCGTCGACCGGCTCAATGACCTGGCCGGTGCGTCGGGCGCAACACCGTCGAACCCTGCAGCAGTCGAGGCGGTGCAGGCGGCTGCCCGCGATGCGCTGCGTCAGTTCGCGGCGCGTTCCCGCGATGGTGCGCTGCTGTGCCGGATAGTGGACGGCGCCCTCGTGGTGCAGGGCGCGCCCGCCGTGCGCAGCGGTGCATCGGCGGAGCCCGCCCTCAAAGCGCTGCAGCGGCGCATGATTGCACTCGGTGCCGCGTCGATCAGCGTGCGCGATGGCGCGGCACCTGGCGAACTGCTCACGCTGGCCCGATTGCTCACGCCCTCCCGCTCCGGCGTCGATCTCCCGACGCCCGCAGGAAACGAGACTCCCACCACGGTGCACGCATTTGCGCTGAGTGACGACCCGCCGCAGGAATTGCTGCGAAGCTGGAGTGTGCTCGTCACACCTGTTGTTGCACCGCGCGCTGCCGCCCCGCCCATGGGCGCACCCGGCAGCGCGCTCGCCCGCTTGGCGTCGGTTCGCTCGGACGAGAGCGCGGTGGCTGCCGTGGCGACCGTGGTGGCGTTTCTCGACGATGCACAGCGACGCGGTGATGCCGCCGCCGTCGAAGCGGTCGCGCGCGGCGTCCTCTCGCAACTGCAACTCGTTGGAAGCGGCGGTGGACGGGTGGCGCTGGAGTCAGCGCTGCGTACGCTGCTGCGCCCCGCGCTGCTGTCGCTGCTGGCGCAGCGGCTTCCGTTTGGCGGCGACCGCATTCCGCTGCTGCAAGTCATCTCGCGGGCGGGGGACGCCGGCGTGGAGGTGCTGCTGGGGCAGCTGCTGGCCAGCGACGACCCGGTGGCGCGTCGAGCCTATTTTGACGGCATTGTGGCCATGGACGTCGGCTCACCGGTGCTCTTCGAATTACTGCGCGACGCGCGGTGGTTCGTGGTACGCAACGCGGCGGCGCTGCTGGGGGAGATGCACGTGGACGCGACTGACGCGGCGCTGTTGCCGCTGTTGCGTCACGCCGACGAGCGTATTCGCATTGCCGCGGCGCGCGCGTTGATTCGTGTGCGTACGCCCAAGGCGCTGCAAGGACTGCATGCCGTGATCGACGATCGCAACGCCGAGGTGAGGCGACTCGCTGCGGCGGCGTTCGGGTTGGCGGGTGGCGCGGCGGGTGGCATCCGTCCGCCGGCGGCGCGGCTTGCCGTGGCCCTGACGCGCGAGACGGATGAAGATGTCGCGCTCGAGATGCTCGCCGCGCTCGGGCGGCTGGGCAGTGCCGACGCCGTGCAGCGCCTGCTGCGCATCGCGATGCCGGGGACACAGGATTTCGCGAGCGGAGAACGGGCCGCCGTGGCCCGTGATCCGTGGCAGCGCATCGGCGCTATGGACGCGCTGGCGCGTGCGCGCGGCCATGCGGTGCTCCCGGCAATGGAACAACTGCGCAGCGATCCCGACCCCGACGTGGCGGCGGCAGCCGCGCGACTGCACGCCGCCATCACGAGCGGAATCAGCGATCCGTAAAATCCGTCTCGTTCGTCACGGCGCGACACGCTTCGGCGATCACGTCCGCCGCACGATCCAGATCGTCGAGCGAGACCATTTCGTTGGGCGAGTGCATGTAGCGGTTCGGGATCGACAGGAGGGCCGTTGCGACACCGTCTCGGGTCAGGTGCATCGCATCGGCATCGGTGCTGGTAAAGCGACCAGCGGCATGCACACTGACCGGGATATTCAACCGCGTCGCCGCATCGCGCAGGAGTCGGAATACGACCGGACTCACCACGGAGCCGCGCGTGAGCACCGGACCGCCGCCGATGTTGTGCTCTCCCAGTTCTTCTTTTTTCACGCCCGGATGATCGGTCGCAAACGTCACGTCCACGGCGATCGCCATCTTTGCGTCGAGTGACTGCGCGGCCACCCGTGCGCCTCCGCCAGAATAGCCGATTTCCTCCTGTGCCGTCGCCGCCGCGACCACCCGCGCCACACCCGGCGCCGCCGCATACCGTCGCAGCGCTTCCAACACAACGAACGCGCCGATGCGGTCGTCGATCGCACGCGAGACAATACGCCCGTTCGGAAGCTCCAGCAGGCGCGCATCGATCACGCCCGCGTCTCCGATCTCGAGATACTCCATCGCTTCAGCCTTGGTGCGCACGCCAATGTCGACCCAGAGGTCGGTGATCTTGGACGCCTTCTCGCGCTCTTCCGGCTTGATCAGATGAATAGGCTTCTTGCCGATCACGCCGAACACATCGCCGTTGCGACCGATGAAGCGCATGCGCTGCGCGACGAGCACCTGCGGGTCCCACCCACCGATCGGCTCGAAGTAGACAAAGCCGTTCTCGTCGATATACGTGACGATGACGCCGATTTCGTCGATGTGGCCGGCCAGCAGGATCGTCGGGCCGCCGCTGCCGTCTCCGGCGCCATGGCCGGTGCCTTCGACCGTGGCGAGACTGTTGCCCACGACATCCGCACGCACCGTCGCGAAGGTGGACGCTTCGGCGCGCCAGACGCGAGCGGGGGCGGCTTCAAAGCCGGAGGGACCTGGCGTGTCGAGCAGGCGCTTCAGGAACGCAATCGAGGATTCAGTAAGCATTCAGGAAAATAGCCGTCCGTCGCGGCGAATCGCGAACGCAGGGATCGCGAACAGAGGGATCGCGAACGGAGGGATCGCGAAGGGCGAGAGCTACGCCGCGAACGGGCTCGGCGCACCGGATAGCTCCCCGCCGTTCCGCCGGGAGGTCACGGGGGAGGAGGGGGAACACAACTCATTCCAACCCGATCTTGGTACTTTTCTCCCGCGATACCCCCGCCCCCCGCACGGTTCCACTCGCGGCACCGCTCGCGCCCCGTCGCGATCCCTCGTTTCCCGCCCCGTCGCGATCCCTCGCTGCGCGCCCTTCGCGATCCCTTTGTCTGCGATCCGGCGCCCTACGCGACCCGCACGGCGTGGCGTTTGTCGAGCGCCGAGAATTGCATGGGATTGAAGATGCGCGCCATCGCCTCAATGCCGTCTACCAGACGCGGACCCGGCCGACTCACCAGACCGTTCGCGTCCAGCGCCCACACCTGACGCCCCGCCAGCCAGCCCCACTCCGGCTTGCTCAACAGCCCGCGCGCCTCGGCGGTCGCGGCCTGCAGCGAATACCCGCACGGCGCGATCAGCACGTACTCCGGCTCGGCGGCGATCAACTGCTCCATCGCGACTTCCATCGAATGCGTGCCCGCGTTCCCGAGCACGTCCACGCCCCCCGCCCGCTTGATCTGCTCCGGCCCCCAATGCCCCGCGATGTACACCGGTGACGTCCACTCCACCAACGCAACCCGCGGACGGGGAGCGCGCGCGGCCGCCAGCGCATCGTGCACATGCTTCACGCGATCGCGCAAACCGGCCAGCAACTCCTCCGCATCGTCCTCGGCGTCGAGCGCGCGCGCCACCGCGTTCACGTCCTCGTACATCCCCTCAATCGTGGTACCGCCGAGTGTGACCACGCGGGGCGGCGGCGCAAGACGTTGCGCCAGCTCCTGAACATCCGTTTCGCGGATCGCGCACACGTCACATAACGATTGCGTAAACAGGACGTCGGGATGCAACGCCCGGATGCGTGCCTCGTCGAGCGAGAACAGCGCGTGCCCCTCGCCGTGGAGCGACTTCACCGCCGCGTCGATCTGGGCGGGATCGGTGCCGTGCGGGATGGCGCTGCGCGTGACGCGCGCACGCGACGCGAGCACATCGGGGTAGTCACACTCATGCGTGATGCCAACGAGATGTTCAGACGCGCCGAGAAACGCGACAATCTCCGTGGCCGCCGGAAGCAGAGACACGACTCTCACTGCGTCGTCCCCTGGCGAAAGACTTCCTTTCCGCCCACGTACGTGGCCACCACCTTTGTACGCAACACCAATTCTGCCGGCACGCGCATGATGTCCTGATCGAGAATGACAAAATCGGCCAACTTGCCGCTCGTGATCGAGCCCATCTCCTTTTCCTGAAATGCGGCGTGCGCGGGCCATAACGTCATGCTGCGCAACGCCTCCTCGCGTGTCATGCGCTGTTCCGGCAACCACCCGCCCGCCGGCCAGTCGTTCGCATCCTGTCGCGCAATCGCGGCATGAAACGAAATGAGCGGATTGACCAGCTCAACCGGGAAGTCGCTGCCGTTCGGAATGACCACGCCGCTACTGATCAGCGAACGCCAGGCATACGCGCCCAGCACGCGCGTCGGGCCCAGCCGCTTGCCGATCCAGTACATGTCGCTCGACTGATGGCTGGCCTGCATCGACGGGATAACCCCCAGCTGCGCGAAACGCGGGATGTCGTCGTAGTGGAGAATCTGGGCATGCTCCACGCGAAAGCGATGATCGACCGTGGGATTGGCTTTGAGCGCGGCCTCGTAGGCATCCAGCACCACACGGTTGCCGCGATCGCCGATGGCATGCGTGTTG
The DNA here is from genome assembly GCA_038234895.1 of Gemmatimonadales bacterium. Lineage (GTDB taxonomy): Bacteria > Gemmatimonadota > Gemmatimonadetes > Gemmatimonadales > Gemmatimonadaceae > Gemmatimonas. The sequence continues at coordinate 18,051 of JBBQSM010000003.1, read as the reverse complement.
ACCTGAAAGCCCGACTGCAATGCGCGCGTGGCAACGTCGCGGATGTGCGCCGGCGCACTGAGCAGCAGCCCGGTGTTGTTCGGATCGTCAGAGTAGGGTTCCAGCAGTGCCGCGCCGCGCGAACCCATCGCCCCGTCTGCATACAGTTTGATCGCACGCACCCACAGTTGGCTGTCGTACAGCGCGGACCGCGGCCCGATCTTGGCGTAGTGATCGATCGCCGCAGAGTCGTCGCTGATCATGACGTAGAGCCGCAGGTTGAGATCGCCCTTCTGCGCCATGTCCTCGTACAGGTCGATCGCACTCCGGCTTGCACCGGCGTCATGCACACCGGTCAGCCCCCACCGGTGGATTTCGCGTACCGCATCCACCAGCGCAGCACGGAATTGCGCCGGCGTTGGATCAGGCACTTTCCGATCCACGATCTCCTTCGCCTTGTCGATCAGCACGCCGGTCGGGTTCCCCTGCGCGTCATGCTCAACTTTGCCCCCGCTCGGGTCCTTCGTGGCGGATGTGAGTCCGGCCAGACGCATCGCCGCCGTGTTCACCAGCGTCGCATGGCCGTCTACGCGTGTCAGCACGACCGGATGGCCCGGCACCGCCGCCGACAGCTTGTCGTGCGTCGGGAAGCGGGTGTCGCCCCACGCGTTCTGATCCCAGCCGCGCCCTTCGATCCAGCTTCCAGCCGGTAGCGTCTTGGCCCGCTCGGCAACGCGCGCGATCACCTCGTCGTAGCTGCGCGTTCCCACCAGATCCACGCTGCGGAGCTTCTGCGCCAGACCACCAAAGTGGGCGTGGGCGTCCACCATGCCGGGAATGACCGCGCGACCACCCGCGTCTACGAGACGTGTGTTGGCGCCCGTGAGCACCGCCGCCTCCTGACGCGAACCCACGAACACGATCCGTCCATCACGCACTGCGAACGCTTCGGCGAGCGGACGGGCCTCGTCGGCGGTGTAGACGCGCGCGTTCGTGACGATAAGGTCGGCGGGCGCTGCACCACGCTGGGCGGACGCGAGCACGGGGGCGACCACCGACAGCACCGCTACGAGGTGGAGCGCAGGGCGGAGTGCAGGGCGGCGTGAAACTGAACCGGAAGCGCGCATAGGCGGGGCGGGAGGAAGCGGGCGGAGTCAGCAGGCAGAAGTACACGGGCGGTGCACCAGCGGCACGCGGGAAGTACCCATCAGCACCGCCGAGAAATAAACAGCCGGACAGCGCGTCCGCGATGCGCATGCCGCCGACAGTGCGACAGCAGCGGCATGGGAATGTCCCGGAACGGCACCGATCCCACCAATTGTGACCTACGATACAGTGACAGCGGGCCTGCCCGTGTCCATTTAAGGGAATGGTACGTTCGTTGCACAGTGGCATCGCAGCGGCACAGAATGACCCAGGACGGAGAGGACGTGAGAATTCTCGTGACAGGCGGTGCCGGCTTCATTGGGTCGGCGCTCGTGCGGCGGCTGGTAGCCAATCCCCGACACGAAGTCACCACAGTGGATGCACTGACATACGCGGGCAATCTTGAGTCGCTCGACGGCGTCATGAGTGCGGCGAATCACCGCTTCGAGCAGGAAGACATCACCGATGATGCCGCGATGCAGCGCGTCTTTGAGCGTTGTCGGCCACAGTACGTCTATCATCTGGCGGCCGAGTCGCACGTCGACCGCTCCATCGACGCACCGCGCGCGTTCATCGAGACCAACGTGATGGGCACCTGCGTCCTGCTGAACGAAGCGCTTCGCCACTGGCGGTCGCTGCCCGCAGCTGACGCCGAGACGTTCCGCTTTCTGCATGTGTCCACCGACGAAGTCTTCGGTTCGCTCGGACCGGACGGGCACTTTACCGAGTCCACGCCCTACGATCCGAGCTCGCCGTACTCGGCGTCCAAGGCGGCCAGCGACCATTTAGTACGCGCGTGGCACCGCACATACGGCTTGCCGGTCGTCATCACCAACTGCTCCAACAACTACGGACCGTATCAGTTTCCCGAAAAGCTGGTGCCGCACATGATCGTGCGGGCGCTGGCCGGCGAGTCGTTGCCGGTGTACGGCGCGGGCCAGAACGTGCGCGACTGGTTGCATGTCAACGATCACGCCGCCGCACTGGAAACGGTCGCGACGGGCGGGCGTGTGGGCGAGACGTACCTCATCAGCGGACGCAGCGAAGTGCGCAACATCGACATGGTGCGTGCCATCTGTCGGCTGCTGGATGCCACCCGCCCGCGCCACGATGGCCTGTCGTACGAAACGCAAATCGACTTCGTGCGCGATAGGCCCGGCCACGACTTTCGCTACGCGATCGATGCCGCGAAACTCGAATCCGAGCTCGGCTGGGCACCGACCCAGTCCATCGCTGATGGCCTGCGCGAAACGGTCGCGTGGTATCTCGACAATACGGTGTGGTGGCAGCGCATCCTGTCCGGAGCGTATCGCGCCGAACGCGCGGGCCTCGCCGCGTCAGTATGAGAGGCATCATTCTCGCCGGCGGCTCTGGTACACGGTTGCACCCGCTCACCAAGGTGCTGAGCAAGCAATTGCTGCCCGTGTACGACAAGCCGATGATCTACTACCCGTTGACCACGCTCATGCTGGCCGGGATACGCGAGATTCTCGTCATCTCCACGCCGAGCGATCTGCCTCGTTTCCGCGAACTCATGGGTGACGGAAGCCTTTGGGGACTATCGCTCTCGTATGCGGAGCAGGCGACGCCCAACGGACTCGCCCAAGCGTATGTCATTGGCGCTGACTTTGTCGGGGATCAGTCCAGCTGTCTGGTGTTGGGCGACAACATTTTTTACGGCAGCGGACTTGCCGCCCGGTTGCGCATGGCGCGAGAGCGGACAACCGGTGCTACCATCTTTGGCTACCATGTACGCGATCCGCGAGCGTATGGTGTGGCCGAAATGAATGCAGATGGTCGTGTGATTTCCATCGAAGAGAAGCCCGAGCATCCGCGCTCGAATCATGCGGTGGTTGGGCTCTACTTCTACGACGCGTCGGTCGTGCAGATCGCGCGCGACCTGCAGCCGAGTGCGCGTGGGGAGTACGAGATCACCGACGTGAACCGCGAGTACCTGCGGCGAGGCACGCTGCACATGGAAGTGTTCGGTCGTGGCACGGCGTGGCTCGATACGGGCACGCATGAGTCGCTCCTGCAAGCCTCGGCGTTCATTCAAACGATCGAAGAACGGCAGGGGCTCAAAGTGGCCTGTCCTGAAGAAATCGCCTATCGACAGGGCTGGATCTCACGCGCGCAGCTGCGCGACCTGGCCGTCGCGTACGAGAAATCGTCGTATGGCCGCTACCTCCTTGAGCTGTCGGATGAACGCGGCCTGGTCAGTATGGGTTGATGCCGAGCGAGACTCCTCTCATCAGTGTTGTGATTCCCGTCTATCGCGGGGCCGACTGTCTGGATGAACTGTACCGTCGACTCGTGGCATCAATTTCGCCGCTCAGCGACGACTTCGAGATGGTGCTGGTTGAAGATTGTGGACCCGACGATTCCTGGGCCGGTATCCGTGCGCTCGCAACACGCGACCCACGCGTTCGGGGTATGCAGTTCTCGCGGAATTTCGGTCAGCACTATGGCATTACCGCCGGCATTCATGCGGCGCGCGGCGATTGGATTGTTGTCATGGACTGTGATTTGCAGGATCGTCCTGAGGAGATCCCGGTGCTCTACCATAAGGCGCTCGACGGATTCGATATCGTGCTTGCTCGTCGCCACCGTCGTCAGGACGGCTGGTGGAAGCAGCGTACGTCGCGTGCGTTCTATGCCACGTTCCGCTACTTCACCGAACTTGAGTACGATGGGTCGGTTGGCAACTTCCGCATCATCTCACGACAGGTGGGCAACTCGTTCCGAGAGTTCAAGGAACAGCTGCGTTTCTTCGGCGGCATTGTGACGTGGCTCGGCTATCGCGTGGCTACGGTTGATGTGCAGCATGACGCGCGTTTTGCCGGTGAAACGACGTACACATGGCGCAAGCTCTTCAATCTCGCCATACAAACGGTGGTGGCGTACTCGGATAAACCGCTGCGTCTGGCCATTCGGGTTGGCTTCTTCCTTGCGCTGCTCGCCCTCGCCGGTGGTGCGTACGTGTTCTTGCGTGCGCTGTTCGGTGGCATCGAGGTGAGCGGTTGGGCCAGCCTGATCGTGTCGCTGTATTTCCTGAGTGGCGTCATGCTCGCGTTCATGGGCATCCTCGGACTCTACCTCGGCCGCGTCTTCGACGAAGTGAAAGGCCGGCCGCTGTACATCGTTCGCGAGCGCACGTTCGATGAGTGACACGTCGATCGTTGCCCGACCGTTGGAAAGCGCGCTGTTTGGCGTGGCCGTGTCGAGCGCCGTCGTGCAGTCAGTGACCGACGTGGCGGACGTCGTGGCGCAGCTGCGTCGGTCGTCACGGGACAAGAGCTCGTTGCTCGTTGTGCGGGTACCGGCAGATGCCACAGCCGCCGTACATGCGCTCGAGTCGGCCGGCGCACTGCTGTGTGATGTGCTGGTCACATATACGCGCACCGTCGGGCCCGGCGGGTTGCTGACCTGGTTTGACGACGAGCCTGGCGCGACAGTCGCGTACGTGCGCGATGCCGTTCCGTCTGACGGCGACGTGTTGCACGCATTGGCTGCGCGCGCGTTTGCCGGATCGTCGGGCCACTGGCACGCTGATGCGCGTCTGCGCCAACAGGATGCCAGCGAGCTGTACGGCCGCTGGGCCGCCGATCTCGTGGCACGCGCCTCCGCGTTGGGCCCGGTGCTGGTGGCAGAATCGCGTCGGGGTGTGGTGGGCGGGTTTCTGGCGCTCACCAAGGATGAGGTCGGCGGGTGGCACGTTCCGTTGACCGCTGTTGACGTAGATCACCGCGGACAAGGGCTCCTTCGCTGCATGATGTACGCAGCGTCGGCTCGAATCGCGATTTCTGATCCGGTCCGCTTTCACTACGAAACACAACTGACGAACTGGGCCGCGAGCCATGTGGTGACAAGCTGTGGATTTACGCCCATGGCTTCACGTCTCACCTTTCATCTCTGGACCGACGAACCATGATCCCATTCAATAAGCCGACTATCGTCGGGCCGGAATTCGAATACATCCGTCAGGCGTTAGCTGCGGGCCATCTGGCTGGCGACGGAGTCTTCACGAAGCGCTGTCACGCCGCCCTCGAGTCCATGACCCGCAGTCGCAAGGCGCTGTTGACCCATTCGGGTACGGCTGCACTCGAATTGGCGGCGCTGCTGCTCGATATCTCGCCCGGCGACGAAGTGATCATGCCATCCTTCACGTTCGTATCCACGGCCAACGCCTTTGTGCTGCGCGGGGCAGTGCCGGTGTTCGTGGACGTGCGGGATGACACGCTCAACCTCGACGAAACGCTCGTCGAAGCGGCGATTACAGAACGGACGCGTGCCATCGTTGTGGTGCACTACGCGGGCGTGAGTTGCGAAATGGACACGCTGCTCGATATCGCGACGCGGCATGGCCTCATGCTCATCGAAGACGCGGCACAGGGCGTGGGTTCGTCGTATCGCGGGCGCGCGCTCGGCGCGATCGGCGCGCTCGGCGCGCTCAGCTTTCACGAGACCAAGAACATCATTTCCGGCGAGGGCGGCGCGCTGTTGGTCAACGACGAAACGCTCACGCTGCGCGCCGAGATTATCCGGGAGAAGGGCACGAACCGCGCGGCGTTTTTTCGCGGGCAGGTAGACAAGTATACGTGGATGGATCTTGGCTCCTCATACCTCCCGAGCGAGATCATCGCGGCCTTCTTGTTTGCACAGTTGGAGCATGTGCAGTCGCTGACGGCACGGCGCATGCTCGCGTGGCGACGGTATCACGACGTGTTCGCTGCGTTCGAGGAGCGCGGACTGGTGCGGCGTCCCACGGTGCCCGACAGCTGTGAGCACAACGCGCACATGTACTATCTGCGCCTTCCCGACCTCGACGCGCGGCAGGATTTTATCATGCGACTTCGCGCGCTCGGCGTTGCGTCGGTATTTCACTATGTGCCTTTGCATTCGGCGCCCGCGGGATTGCGCTACGGGCGGGCGCATGGCGACCTGCCGGTGACGGACGCGGCCGGCGACCAGCTCGTACGGTTGCCGCTGTGGCCGGGCATCGAGCCGTATCAGGATCAGGTGGTGGATGCAGTCGCCCGCGTGTTGTCGGTGCGTTTGACCGGCGCGCTTTCGATCGCGAGCTAAGATGCCGTCGCAGGCCGACCCGCTGCCGCGCATGATTACGCCGCGCGGCGTAAACCCGATGGGGATCGGTGGCTGGTCGCCGCGCGCGGCAGGGTTGCGCGAGGAGCGTGCGGGGTTGTGGACCGTCGGCGCGAGGCAGGCGCTTTCGTATCCGGACGACGCACACGCGCTCTATCGACAGGTCGAGGAGTCGTCGTTCTGGTTCCGCCACCGGAACGCGTGCGTCGTGTCCACCGTCGACCGGCTGCCGCCGGACGGTTGTATCGCCGATGTGGGCGGTGGCAACGGCTATGTTGCGCGCGGCCTGATCGAGGCCGGACACGAAGTGGTGCTCGTGGAGCCGGGCGAGCAGGGCGCACACAACGCCTGGCAACGCGGCGTTCGTCCGGTCGTGTGCGCACGGCTTGAGCAGGCAGGTTTCGCCCGCGACAGTCTCGGCGGCATCGGGGTGTTCGACGTGATCGAGCATATTGACGACGACGTTGGATTTCTCGAACACCTGCGCAGCTACATGCGCCCAAAAGGTCGGCTCTATGTGACCGTGCCGGCTTTTCAATGGCTCTGGTCGCACGAAGACGATCACGCGGGGCACTTTCGCCGCTACAGCCCTAGGTCGCTGCGAGAGACGTTGCAGACGGCCGGCTTTGAGGTGGAATATCTGACCGCGATGTTCGCCTGGCTGCCGTTGCCGGTCTTTCTGCTGCGCAGTCTGCCGGCCCTATTGGGACGTCGTGCGTCGACCGCCGATCGCACGCGCGCGGAGCACCGGTTGCCGTCGGGCGTGGCCGGCCGACTGTTGCAACAGCTGCTCGACGCGGAGCATCGCACCGTGGCACGCGGTGGCGTTCTGTCGGTTGGTGGCAGTTTGTTGGCAGTAGCGCGTCGGAGCTAGCAGGCCACGATCGCTCTGAATGCACGAACGCCCCCGCTGCCATGGCAGCGGGGGCGTTCGTGCATCGTGTACTGCGATAGCAATGCGATGCGTGCTGCAGTAGCGCGAGTTACTTGGTCGGCGGCAGAATCACCGCGTCGATGACGTGGATGACGCCGTTCTTGGCGACGATGTCCGTCTTCACCACGTTGGCCTGGTTGACCATGACCTTATCGCCCATGACCATGATCTTCACGTCCTGACCTTCGGCCGTCTTGGCCGACTTGCCATTCATCGTCACGACGGTCGACGCCATGACCTTGCCCGGCACAACGTGGTACAGGAGCACGTTCTTGAGGGCAGCCTTGTCCTTGCCGAGCGCGGCGAGGGTCGCGGCCGGCACCTTGGCGAACGCTTCATCGGTCGGGGCAAACACCGTGAACGGGCCCGGGCCCTTGAGCGTCTCGATCAGGCCAGCGTCCGTGAGGAGCTTGGCGAGCGTCTTGAACGACCCGGCCGACACGGCCGTCTCAACGATATCCTTGTCCTGCGCCTGCGCGGCACGCGGTGCCGCAAACGCGATCACGGCAGCACCAGCAACCAGCATCGAGATCTTACGCATCAGAAAGCTCCGAAAGGAAGACAGAATTAGGTGGTAGGACCGGTCGGTCCACACATGCCAGTAAACACTGCCCAGACCGAACGGTTCCTGTTATCTGCAACGGTTACAGTTCGGACTTTTCGGTCCGATAAGGCGATCCAAGCCCGTTGGTGATCCACGCAGGCGAGCTGCTCCAGCGCGAGGGACAACCTGCGTGAATTGGTGTCCGTCGGCACGAATTCGGTGAGAGCGTGTTGCGCCCGGAGCGCTACGATTCCGGCGTCCCCACCGGAGCCCCATGACCCACGCCGCCCTGCTGTTTCCCGAATTGAGTCGCCGCATCTGTTCGGCCTTCTTCGACGTGTTTCGCGAATTGGGGCACGGCTACTCCGAAAAGGTCTATCAGCGCGCCATGGCCATGGCGCTCGACGACGCGGAGATCTGGCACGCATGCGAGTCGCCGGTTGAGGTGCTCTACAAAGGCCGGCCGATCGCGACCTACCGCATGGATCTCATCGTCGAAGACGCAATCATCGTGGAGTGCAAAGTCGCCAAGCACATCGAAGCGGTGCACTGCAGTCAGGTGCTCAGCTATCTCAAAGCCACACGCTACGACCTCGGGCTCATCCTGAACTTCGGCCCGTCGCCGTCGTTCAAACGCGTGATTTATCGCGAAGCGCGCGAAGCCCGACGTGAAGGCACCCGCGCCACCCTGAACGCTCAGCGCCCGGAATCGCCGGAACTGCCGGATCGCGAATGACGCGGGCACTGCCGCGAATGGGCACGGTGCACGGGATCGTTCCACGCGGGGCCGCCGACCTTGGGAAAGTGGGGAAGCGGTCGTCGGATCGAGTACGGAACGTCATCGCACGCGACGATTGCCCGTCTCCACGCGACGATCTCCCCACCCCCCAAACACCCCCCAAACACCCCCCGCGACGTCCCCGCCCCCACACGGTTCCACTCGCGGCTCCGCCCGCGCCCTTCGCGATCCGCGCCGTCCCCGCGCTCCGCGCCGTCCCCGCGATCCCCGCCGTCCCCGCGCCGTTCGCGATCTACAGCAGCGCCGAAACCAGCACCCCTTCCAAGAGCTGCAGCCCGAAGTACGCGATGATCACCGTAATATCGATCATACCGATCGTCGGCACGATCCGACGCAGCGGTGCCAGGATCGGCTCCGTGAGCACGTACGACCACCGCCACCACTTGGAGTACGGCGATCCCCCAACCCACGACGAAATCACCCGCGCAAACAACGCGATCCGCAGCACGCCAAACGTCCAGCGAATCAGCATCGCCGCAATCCCGCCCGGCCCGCTCGTTGTGGCGTACGACATCATGAGCAGCTGGTCGCGCAAAAACTGCAGCGCCGACAACAGCACCAACCCGCCAAGCACCACGGCGGCCAGCGTCCACCACGGCGCCGAGGCCGGCGTGCCGCCAGCGCGCAGCAGCTTGCGCTCCATCGGCGCGATCAACCACGGATCGACGCGCTCGCGGAGCAGGCGCGCGACCGGCGAAAACGGCTGGATGCGACGCGTACGCACCGCCCACGACGCAATTGTCGCCACCGCCGTCAACGCGCCGGCCACGAACACCACCGGGCGCATCAGCACCACCACCAGATTCAGAATGTCGGCAATCGATCCGAGCATGACAGGCCGGGAATCCTTACTTGAGGACCGCTTTCGCGATCGTCTGCAGTTGCATGTTGCTCGTACCCTCGTAAATCGTGCCGATCTTCGCGTCGCGGTAGAACTTCTCCACCGGGTACTCGCGCGTGTAGCCGTACCCGCCAAAGAGCTCCACGCACAACGACGTCATCCGCTCACACATCTGCGACGAATACAGCTTGGCCATCGCTCCCTGTCGCGCGATGTCGTGCCCCGCGTCGTCCAGTCGCGCCGCGTTGTACACCAGCAAGCGCGCCGCCTCGAGCTCCGTCGCCACCTGCGCGAGCTGAAACTGGATGCCCTGAAACTCGCTCAGCGACTTGCCGAACTGCTTGCGCTCCTTGAGATGCGCCGCCGTCGCGTCCAGCGCGCCCTGCGCAATGCCGATCATCTGCGCGCCGATGCCGATGCGCCCCTTGTTCAGCGTGTCGATCGCGACCTTGTACCCCTGACCCACCGGACCCAGCACGTTGGCCTCAGGAACGACCGCGTTATCGAAGTGCAACGCCGTTGTGCTCGACGCGCGGATGCCCAGCTTGTCTTCCTTGCGGCCCACCGAAAAGCCGGGCGTGCCACGCTCCACCACGAACGCCGTGATCCCCTTGTAGCCCGCGTCGGGATTGGCGTTGGCGAACACCACGAACAGCTCCGCCTCCGCGCCGTTCGTGATCCATGCCTTCGATCCGTTCAGCGCCCAGCCGTCCGCCGTCTTGTCCGCGCGCGTCGCCAACCCGAACGCGTCCGACCCCGACCCGGGCTCCGACAATGCGTACGCACCAATAGTGCCCGAGGTGAGACGCGTCAGAAAGCGCCGCTTCTGCTCGTGCGTGCCGTACCGGTTGATCGGGTAGTTCACGAGCGTGTTCTGCACGTCCACCTGAATCGCCGCCGCGGCATCCACCTGGCTCAACGCTTCCACCGCCAGCGCGACCATCATCAGCGAACCGCCCGCCCCGCCGAATTCCTCCGGAATCTCGATCCCCATCAACCCCAATTCCACGAACTTGGCGGTGAGGGCGGAGTCGAGCTTCCCCGCCTCTTCCATGGCCCGCACCCGCGGCAGGACCTCGGTCGTGGCAAGGTCGGCCACGGCCGCGCGAAAGAGCTCCTCTTCCTCGGACAGGATAGTCAGCGGCGAACGGGCAGTGTCGACAGAACTGGTCATGGTACGCAGCGACGTGGAAGGAACGGGAATGGTCGAACGACCGCCACAGGCGTCGGGCACGGCCGTCGCGACGCGGTCTCGCAATCTCAATGCATCGCAATCTAGAGCAGTCGCGCCCTCTGGCGGGGACCCAACTGCGCATGAAATATATGGCTGAGTCCGGCATATGACTTGCTTCCTACCTCAGGGTGTGCAGCTTTGATCTCACCCCGTAACGGTCGCCGTCATGCCCCGAATCGCTTCCTCCATCGCGAGTTACGTCGCTGCGACCCGAAAGGGGCGTGCGAGTCGTGCCGTGGGAGTGACGATTGCGGCGCTGGGACTGCTGCAAGCGTGCAACGGCGGTGACGCGGTCGCGCCCACGACGCTCGGCGGCGCACTCGCGGCAGGCACGGTCGCCACGGCAACGGTTGGCACCACAATCGCCGCGCCAATCCGCCTGCATGTCACCGACAACGACGGTCGCGCCCTGCGCGGCGTGCGCGTTCGCTGGACGACCGGCGACGGGGGCAGCGTCTCACCCGCCGAAACGGTCTCCGACGGCAACGGCCTCACCACCACCCGCTGGACGCTCGGCCCGATTGCTGGCACACACGCCCTCACAGCACACGTGCCGGGACTCGCGCCGATCGTCTTTCGCGCTACCGCAGTGGCCGATCGCGCCGCCACCATCCGCTTCGACCGCCCGACCGATCGCGCCACACTCCTCGGCGACACACTCCGCTTCGCACCCGTCGTCCTCGATCGCTTCGGCAACGTCGTCACCACAGCGCCCACCTACACCGTGACGTCGGGGAGCACCGTCGTCGACGTGGCCGGCAACGCCGTTGTTGTGCGCGCACGTGGCACCGCCGTGCTCAAGGCCACGGTCGATACCGCCTCCGAACTCCACACGGTGCAGGTCGATCCGGCTACGCCAAGGATCATGCGCATCGGACCGGATACGATCGTTCCCGGTGCCACCATCCGTATCGACGGCGACGGCTTCGCCCTGCGACCTGACCTTGTCGATGTGACGGTCGCCGGCGTCAAGGCTACCGTGCTGCTGGCTACCGCCACCCGTATTGATGCGGTGCTCCCTCTGGGCCTGCTCCCCTGCCAACAGGCCGGCCTCCATACAATTGCCGTTACGGTCGCCGGTGGATCCGGTCAGGCACTGGCCCCGCTGCGCGTCGGGACCCGCGTCGCACTTGAACGCGGCGCCTCGGCCAACGTGCTCGACGGCGACGACGTGCGGTGCACGGAGCTCGTCGCCCCACTGGGCGCCGGGCGCGCCAAATATGTCGTGGCCGTCATCAACACCAGCGTCACGGCCGCAGCCACATCGGGCTTTGAACTGCGCGGCGCCGGCGCCGGCGCGTTGGCCGGTCAGACGGCGGTCTCGCAGTCGCCGACGCTCGCCAATGCCTTCGCCAACGCCGTGGCCTCGCCGCTGTCGTCCACACGAAACCCGAGCGACGCCACGGTGGCCGGACTCATGCCGCGGCTGTCCGCCGTCGAACAACGCGCCGAGGGTGGGCACGACGATTTTCTGGAGTCGCAACGTGTATTGACATCGCGCGCCGGACTCCCCGCACGGGCCTGGCGAACACGCGCTGCCGAACGCGCGCGTGCCGTCGCGACTACATCGGCTTCGAGGCTCTCCACCGTTCGCGGAACCATGAGCGTTGGCGATACGCTCACCGTCAAAGCGCTCTACACCAGCTGCAGCGCGGGGCGCGACATTCGCGCCCGTGTGGTTTACGCCGGCAGCAAATCGCTGGTGCTCGAAGACGTGGCCGCCCCCCGCGCCGGGCAGATCGACGAACAGTACCGGCAGCTCGGCGACGAGTTCGACCGGGTCATGTACCCCCTGCTGCAGGCGCGCATCGGCGACCCGTTGGCCATGAACACGGCCATGGCGGGTGACGGGCGCGTCACCATGTTGTTCACCCGCTTCGTCAACGATTCGCTGCCCGGCGTCGCCGGCTACGTCGCAGCCTGCAACTTCTACGACAAGTCGCAGCCGGCCTTCGCTGCGAGCAATGAAGACGAACTGTTTTACGCGCGCGTGCCTTCCGCGACCGAGTCGCCCACCGACTGGCGTCGCGCCATGCGCAGCACGGTCATGCATGAGGCCAAGCATCTCGCCGCGTTCGCTGAACGCTTTGCGCACGATATTCCGCTCGAGGAAGCCTGGCTCGAAGAGTCCACTGCGCGCATCGCCGAAGAGCTGTATTCGCGCAGCTTCGCGGGTGGGGGACAGTGGAAGGGGAACGTCGGCTACCAGACCACCGTGCAATGCGAAGTCGTGCGCTGCGACGACCGTCCGCTCATGATGTGGAAGCACTTTTCGGTGTTGCAGCAGTATCACCGCGGCGTGGACACGCTCACTCCCATCGGCGCGGCGGCCAGCGGCGATTTCACGTACTACGCCAGCGGCTGGTCGTTGGTGCGTTGGGCGGCCGACCAGTATGCGTCTGACGAGAGCACGTGGTTCAAGGAACTCGTGCGTGGCGGTCCGGCCACCGGCTTGGCCAACCTGGCGCAACGCACCGGTCGCCCGGCCGTCGAAATGCTTGCCGACTGGGCGCTGGCCAATGCCGTCGATGATCTGGCCAACTTCACGCCATCGCGTCGTCAATTGACGTTCCCGAGTTGGAACGTGACGGATATGAACGGCGGATTGGCCGGCATGTACCCGGGCAGCTTTCTGGCTGCGCCACTCAAGGCGCGGGCGATGAGCTTCGGCGCGTTCACGCTGCCTGTCGCGCGCCTGCGTGCATTCTCCAGCAGCTACTTCACCTTCGAAGGCAACCAGCCGGGCAGCCAGTTGCTCGAACTTCGTGGTGAGAACGGGGCGTTGGTGCCGCCGGGCACACTCCGCGTAGCGATCGTGCGCGTGGAGTAGGCGAGGGGCGGCTACATTCTTCTCGACCGCATTCTTGTCGTGCCTCCATGAAAATACGCACGTGACCGCTGGCGAAACGCATCGCGAACCGACCCGCGTCGAGCACAACTCCGCGCCTCGCGCGAGACATCCGTGGGTGCGAAACGCCGTCATCGCCCTGTGGCTCGGCACGCTCACGTTGACGATGCAGTTCTGGGTGGGCGAAAAGACCATCTACGCCCCCGGCTTGGTGCACAAGCGCGAGCTGTCCCACCAGATGCTGCTGGAGAATCGTCCGCCGCCGGGTGGATGGCGATCGATCGGTGCGAACGGGACCAACATCCGCGTGGTGTCCGTGTTCAGCGTGGAAGCTCTGCATCGCATCACGGGGCTCTCCGTGGTGCGTTGCTATTTCATTCTCGACACGGTGATGCTGTTTGTGGCGCTGGTGCTGCTGCTGGCCTACTTGCAGCGGCTCGAGGGTGGTGTCTACGCTCTGCTCGGCGTCGCTTTCGTGGGCACCGTGCTGCCGCTCACGTATCAGCTGTTCTACAGCCACCCGTGGGACCGGCTCAGCCTTGTGTGCTGGATCGGGCTGCTCACGCTCATGCACGCGCGGCAGCTGGTCTGGTTTGCCGTGCTGTTGCCACTGGCCGTGGCGGTCAAGTACGACATCATGCTGCTCCCGGGCCTGTTCGTGATCGCGGAAGCGTTTCGGTTGCGCCGGGTCTCGCAGTATGCCCTGGGGTGGACCATCGGCCTGCTGGCCATTGGGATCGGCACCTACGTGGCGTTGGGGCTGCTGCGCCCGGGTGGCAGCGAACCGGCCGACATGGTGGTGCAGCTGACGCGGAATCTGCGTGTGCTGGGCGAAATGCATTTGCGGTGGCCGCCGCTGCTGGGGTTTGCCCTGCCGGTCGTACTGGCCGCGCTGGGATTTGGCCGGAGCACTCCGTGGGCGCGCGCGGGCGTGGTCTTTGGTCTGCTGCTCATGGTGCCGTTCGCGCTCCAGTCCAACCTGGCCGAGTTCCGTGCGCATATTCCCGTGCTGATCCTGCTGGCGCCGGCGGCGCTGACGGGGGTGCGGGGGTTGATGGGGGAACAGCGTACGCCGCAGCACGTCGTTGGCTGACGTCCCGCGGCGACCGATCTCTCGCACGTCCGTTGGTGTGACTCGCCGGTTCGGTTACCCGTCTTGATGAACAGGCTGTGAGCTCCTCGCAGCGTTCCCGCAATTCTGCCTGATGCCCTTGGTTCCGAAAAAACTTCTCGTTTTCACGTACCACTATCCGCCGAGTCCTGAGGTCGGGGCTATTCGCTGGCATCGCATGGGCGCCATGCTTGCCGAGCGGGGCTGGCAGGTGCGCGTGGTGGCAAAGGAGCCCGACGCGGAGCATGCCAAACGTAGTGGTGTCTTGGCGGGGCAGACGCCGGGGGTGGAGCGGATCGGCGTGGTGCATCGGCCGTCCTCACTTATGCGCTTGGCGGAGACACTACTCGCGTTGCGAGGGCTGATGCGCGCGAGTCCATCGGCCGGCGTGAATCCGTCGTTACCGGCCGTGCCCGCGGTCGCAACGCCGGTCAAGCCGGCTGCGCCAACCGCCGCTGTAGCGAAACCCGTAGTACAGGCGACAGCGTCGTCGGTGGAGACGGGTCCGAAGACGATGCGCACGCTGCGCTACCTCACGCATGAGCATCGCTGGGGGCAGGATGCTGCGCGTCGAGGTCGCAGGCTCGCGCCCGACGGCGTGATGGTTTCGGCCGGTCCACCGCATGCCGTGCATTACTGGGTCTCGCGACTGGCCAAGCGGCGCGGCCTGCCGCATGTGGTGGATTTGCGCGACCCGTGGAGCTTGGTTGAGCGCAGCGTGGGGTGGCTGGATATGCGACTCTATCGCGCTGTGGCGCGCTACTGCGAATCACGCACCGTGCGCCATGCCGCGCTGATTGTCTGCAACACCGAACACGCTGCGAGCGCCATGCGCTCCGCCTATCCCGACAGCGCTGCCAAGGTGGTGGCCGTGATGAACGGCGCCGATCCGGACGACGTGCCGGCCGAACAGCCGTGGAATTTCGAGCGGTTTCTGTGCGTGCATTCGGGCACGATCTATCTCGATCGCATGCCCGTGGCGCTGCTCAAGGCGGCGCGCCATGTGATTGACACGCTTTCGCTCACGCCGGCGGAATTTGGCGTGGCCTTTCGAGGGGCTGTGGATGAATCGCTGCAGCGGCCGCTCGCGGCGCTGGTGGATTCGCTTGGACTGGGCGAGTACGTACAGGTGCTGCCGCGCGTACCGCGTGAGGAGGCGATGCGTTGGACGGCCGAAGCGCAGCTGTGTGTTGTGCTGCCGCAGGACTCGCTGATGGCGTTGCCATCCAAGGTGTTCGAGTTGGCGCAGCTGCCGTCGTGGCTGCTGGTGTTTGCGCCCAACGACAGTGCCACCGCCACCGCGTTGCGCGGCCTGTCTGCGTCGGTGGTGGAACCGGACGATGTCGAGGGTGCGGCGGCGGCGATCCTCGAAGCGGTGCAGCAGTTCCGGCAGCGTGCGCGACCGCGGCCCGTGGACGCGGCGGGGGCGATGCAGCGTTCGACGCAGGTGGACAAGCTGGAGGCGCGACTGGAGCAGATAGTAGGCGGGTAGTTGCAAGCGTACATATTGACCGCAAATGATGTCCGATGGGCTTAGCGTACGAAGCGGCGACCGAGCCCAGCGGTTCGTTCTGTGTCGCGATCCTGAACTACGATATCGAAGCTAAATGTGGTAGTCAGGCTTGTCTGACGATCTGAAGCAAGTTTGTGCAGAGCGCGTCGACTTCACCCTTTGTGTTATAGAGGTAGAAACTTGCGCGCACGGTAGGCCGGATGCCGAGACTAGCATGAAGCGGCTGTGCGCAATGGAAACCACTTCTAACCACGATATTCGACCGGTCCGAAAGCATGCGGGCGACACCGTGGGCCTCAACTCCGGCTACGTTGAACGCGACGGACGAGCATCTTTCGACCGCAGTGTTCGCCCCGATAATTTTGAGTCGTGGGATCAGCTGCAGCTGGTCAAGCGCATAGCTCACGAGAGCGCGATCGTGCGCCGCAATTCGGAGCATTCCGATCCGAGTTAGATAGCGAATCGCCGCGCCCCAGCCGACAACGGCTTCGATCGCCGGCGTACCGGCCTCGAGTCGCGCGGGACCATCCTTCCAGACAACGCGCGTCCCGCTCACAGATTCAACCGCGTGACTCCCTTGTATCCAGGGCCTCATTTGCGCTAGGAGCGATCGCTTGCAATACAGCAGACCGACGCCAGTGGGAGCGAGCATTTTGTGCGCGCTACAGGCGGCAAAGTCGACATCGAGCTCGCGTAAGTTAACCGGGAGGTGCGGAACGGCCTGCGTCGCGTCCACGAGCACGAGAGCACCAGCTTCGTGGCACAGCTTAACTATCTCTGCAATCGGATGGATCGTACCCAGTACGCTGCCGACGTGGGAAATCGCTACGAGATCTACTCCGCGACGAAGAATGCTCTGCAGGTGATCGAGGTCGATGCGACCTTCTGCATCCAATCTAATGATTTGCGTGGATTCAGAGTCAAGCCACGGCAAATAGTTACTATGATGTTCCGCAGCAGACGTAGCCACTCGATTCAGCCCAGGAAAACACCGCTGAACAATGCTGATGGCCTCGGTACTATTTCGAGTAAAAACGCACTCGTCCGAATCCACGCCAAGCAGTATCGACAAGGACTCTCGCACCCCTTCGTAAACGGCCGTTAACTCCTGACCGTGTCCATGGACGCCTCGATGAACAGAACTGGGGAGCTGCTCGTAGCAGCGCACGACTGCATCTACCACTTGCTTCGGCTTCAGCGTTGTAGCTGAGCTGTCCAGATAGATCAGCGGCCCGCGGTCATCATCATGAAAGCGCAACGCCGGAAAGTCTTCTCGCAGCGAAATCGGGAGCACACTGGTTTCGCTCATAAAGAGTGCACGGCAACGGCGGCCGTCCTTTTCGAGCCGTAGACCTCGTCTAGTCGATGGAACGACGATGATTGTACGAATCGGAACTTCCCACTGGACTCCGAGGGAATTCTTGCCGTTATGCGTGCGGTAATCTCAATGGGCTCATCGAGGAACTCTCGAAGCGCCGCTACCAAACCTTCGAGCTGTAACACTGTACCTAACGTAGGCACGACCGAGAGAGACAGCACGCCAGCTTCGGTCTCTTTCAACTGAAAATCATCGACGCCAGGCTGGCTATAGAAGAAATCCATGAAGTTGTCGTTCGTCCACACGGAACCTGAGTTGCTCACGATCGTATCGACCACGCGCCCCTCGACGGTCAACATTCGTCCCGGGCGTCCGCAGGTGCAAGCAGTTGGAGAAATCCGTCCGACGTCTCCAACCTCGTAGCGAATGAACGGCATCGCGGCGTTCGTCAGGTCTGTAATGAGAATGCGACCGAGTTCACCATCAGGTACGGCATTGCCCGCTCGAGTGATCTCTACAACGAAAAGATCTTCGTGAATGTGCAATCCGTTGCCGCGCTCGCAGTCACATGCAATGTCCCCGAACTCCGCTGTGCCGTAGTCCTCTCGATACACCCCTGTAAAACCGAGCGCGAGTTGCTTTCGCATGGACTGACTTACCGAGCCACCCATCGGCTTGAAG
>JBBQSM010000002.1:0-97963 GCA_038234895.1 Gemmatimonadales bacterium | reverse complement strand
GACAGGGTCTATCAGCGCCACCCTGCACGACGCGGGCATCGTGTATCCTGCACAGCGTCCGCCGTACGCGGTTGCAGTGCTCACGCGCTCCATACCCGATGCAAAAGTCGCCGAGAAACTCATCGCCGACTGCTCGCGCATCATCTGGAACTGGTTGGCGACGGCGCCATAGCAGCGCCGTCGCCCACCTCGACCGTCAGCGCGAGATAATTGCGATCGTACCGCAGTTCGGATTGCCGCGCATCGATTGCAATTCGATCGGCAGCCCCGCCAATCCCGGATAGGTCACCATCAGCCGGATAGTAGACGGCATGATGTCATTCACGTTGAATCCCGGCACCGGTTGTCCGTCGAGAAAGACGGTCGGCGAGCAACGACTGCGCGATCCTACCACGCGCGCGTTCGCACCATCACCGACGACGTTGAACCCCGCTTTCGCACGAAACAGGTCGCTGGTGTAGATGGGCGAGCGACTGGCGATGTCACGCTCGGTGAGTACGCTCCCCGTGCGCGCCGCATCCGTCACCCACGCGTAGCGCCGCATGTCGCGCTCCCACGCCGCCTCCGCGCGCGCGCGCACTTTCACGGTATCCATGCGCTGACCGAGTCGATCGAGTATGAACTCGAGCGTATCGGTCGGCGAAAAGCGCACAAGGTCCACGACCGGCAAATAGCCGATCCGTCGCGCCCCGATGTACGTGAGACCAAGCGAAACGCCCGGAATGCGAAAGCGGCCATCGACATCGGTGACAGCACGCGTCTCCATGCCGCCGATCAGAATTTCGGCCCCTTCGATCGGCTGGCCGACCTCATCGCGCACGAAGCCGATCAACGTCCAGCTGCTTTGCGCCTGCGCCGCGCCTGCCGTGAACGTGAGCAGGAGTATGAGTGTGATGATGAGCAGCATCCACCAACGCGCCGCAATGCTCAGGTGACTCCGCCCTCTGGTTGTCGTGTCCATGCACACCTCCATCGGCGACGTGGCTGTCCGGTCCATATAACAAGATACCCCGCCCGGCCAGTATTGATCAGGGCTGCTTCGGATCAGCGTGGCGGCACCGTGCGGCGTCGGACGAGATCGCGATACGACCGGTACCCCGTTGTGGCCATGTCCGCAGCGAAGTCGTCGATCGTTTGCAGCAATTGCGTACTGTAGTAGCCCTTCACATTGTCGGGATGCCCCCCCTCCCCGCCGAAGAAACTGCGAATGAAGACACTCCGGGAGTCACGCGGCATGGCGAGGACCGAGCGCGCGTACTGATCGAATCCTCCGCCGCGCATCACGTAGTCTTCGGCGTTGGAGGCATAGAGCGCCGAGAGCTTGTCGCCGCGCTGCGCGATGTAACGACCGACGGCGTTCATGGCCGTGGCGCCGCCAAAATCTCCGACGACCGGCACGATCAGATTTCTGCGCTGCATGGACTTGAGCAGCTGGAAATCGGACTCACGCGCCAGATAGCTGGCGAACTGTCCGCGCAGATCCCTCTCGAGGACGAGTTGACGAAGCGTGGGATAGTACCACTGCGGCGGGCGCCCGACCGACGTGAACTGCAGCGACAGGCCGCCCGCAATAAACGCCGCATGGAACCGCTGAATCGTGGCGAGATCGGCGAGGGTGAGCGGCACGCCGTAGCGTCGCACCTCGGCCAGTACGATATCGGCGGCCGCCCGCGTGCTGGCCGGCGAGGCGCGCAACGCGTCGATGGTGCTAACCAGTTGCTCGGCGGACAACTCCGACATCAGCCCCACCTCGGCCGGGACCGGTCGACCCAGCAGCAACGCCAGATACTGCAAGCGGTTGCGAGAGCGCGCGAACAGCGCCTTGAAGAGCAGATGCTGCAGCAGGTTGTCGCGCCGGATATCGACGATGAAGGCGATCCGCGGCTGAATGCGTGCGATGTACGAAAAATTCTGATCGGGTCCGACGCCGATATATGCGCCGCCTTTGACCGGCAACCGTTCCAGGACGCCGATGACGTGCAGGTAGCTCTTCTCGTTCGAGATCAGGTTGTCGGTGTCGAAGTAGCCGCCCGGCTCCGAGAGGCGCGCAATGAGCGGTGCGAAGTCCGTGATGCTGTCCTCGGGCGTCGCCGAGGTCGGTATCGGGACCGGTCGCCCCCCCGTTGAACGCGTGGGCGGCGGTGCTTTCGCCTGCGCCTGCGCGCGCAACTCCCGCACCGGCAAGGCGATCGTGCCAATCATCGCCGCCGCGTACAGCGCGCGGCGCAGCAGGAAACCGTGACGCATCAAGGTCATGGAAGGGAGAGTAACCGCCGCACCAGAGTACCACGAGCCACGTTGTCCGCCGGGTGGTCCGGAGACCCACGGACGCCTGAATCATTCCAAGCGGGCGCCCAAGGAAACCATCCGGGGACTGGCGCGGTATTACTTACTGCTGTTCAACCACACGCGTTTCCAGACGTTCCCGATCCTTCCCCCTTTTATTCCGACATGTCCCTTCGTCATGCTCTCGTTCGCGGTGCGGCCACGGTAGCCGCCCTGTCGCTCATCTCTCTTCCCGCCGCGGCTCAGGGTGGCATGGCCGGCATGGCCCCGGCTCGTCCGGGACAGGCGCCCGCCTCCCCGCGTGATTCGGTCAAGACCACCATTGCCGGCGCGAATATCTTCGTCGACTATGGCCGCCCGTCCAAGCGCGGCCGCGAGATCTTTGGTGGGTTGGGCGACATGAAGTGGGGAATGGTGTGGCGCACCGGTGCGAACGCGGCCACGCATCTCACCACCGACAAGTCGCTGCAGTTCGGCAATCTCGCGGTGCCTGCGGGCAAGTACACGCTGTACACGCTCCTCGATCAGGGCGGCAAGTGGATGCTGATCGTGAACAAGCAGACCGGGCAGTGGGGCACGGAGTACGATGCCAAGCAGGATCTGGTGCGCATTCCGCTCACCGTCGAGCAGACGCCTGCCGTCGTCGAGAAGATGACCATCGAAGTGAAGCCTGCGGGTAAGGGCGGCACCATTTCCATCATGTGGGATCGCTCCAACGCGCACGCGGCGTTCACGGTCAAGTAGTCGCACGCGGCCGCCGGATGTAAGGGCGGATTCAGGAAATGCCAACGGCGCACCGCACGGATATCGTGCGGTGCGCCGTTCCACGTTGATAACGCGTGCGTTTGCTCAAGTGACTCCCGCCGTGTACTCGCTACGTTCAGTGGCCGGACGCCCCTGCGTCTCGGTCACGCGCGTCTGCAGCGCCGATGCGCATGCCTGTGCGCGCGTCCACCATGATGGAGTGCGCTGTTCCCTGATTCCCGCCGAAGCGCACCGCGTGCCCGTACAGCTGCAACGTGGTGGCGGTGGGCGCCGAGACCCCGTTGCGCTCGATGGTGAGCGTATTGGGCAGCCATTGATGATGAAAGCGGGGCGCGTTCACCGCGTCCTGGATGGGCATGTCGAAATCGATCACGTTCAACACCACTTGCAGCACGGTGTTGATGATGGTGCGTCCGCCAGGGCTGCCCACGACCGCAACGACCTTGCCGTCTTTGGCGATGATGGTCGGCGTCATGCTGGAGAGCATGCGTTTGCCCGGTCGCGCCACGTTCGCCGGTGTGCCAATCAGTCCTGTGCTGTCGGTAAGCCCTGGCTTCCCATTAAAGTCGCCCATCTCGTTGTTGAGCAGGAAGCCGGCGCCCGCCACTACCGCGCCGAGTCCGTAGCCAGCTTCGAGCGTGTAGGTGACCGACACCGCGAGCCCGCTGGCGTCCACAACCGAGTAGTGCGTGGTCTCCGGGCTTTCGTATCCCTGCGCCACCTGCGAGGGCAGTGACGGCGTGGCGTGATCACGCGAGATCGACTGCCGCAGTTCGGTGGCGTATGCCTTGCTCGTGAGCTTCTCCACCGGCACCGGGCCGAAGTCCGGATCGCCCAGAAAGCGCGCCCGATCGAGAAAGGCGCGTCGCATGGATTCGGCGACGAGGTGCACGTACTGCGGACCGTTATGCCCGGCGGCTTTGAGATCAAAGCCTTCGAGAATGTTGAGCATCTCAATCATCGCCACCCCGCCGGAACTCGGCGGCGGCATGGAGATGATGTCGTAACCGCGATAGCTCCCCTGCACCGGCGCGCGTTCCTTCGCTTCATACTGCGCCAAGTCGGCCTCGGTGATGATGCCGCCGCCGCGCTTCATTTCCTCGGCGATCAGGCGCGCCGTTTCTCCCGTGTAGAAGCCGTTGCGCCCCTGATCGCGAATACGTGCAAGGGTGCGTGCAAGATCCGGCTGTTTGAACCGTTCGCCCGCTGCATAAGCGACACCGCCTTTCGAAAAGGCCGCCTCGCTGGCCGGATACGCCTTGAAGCGTGTCAACGCGCCGCTGAGCGACGCCGCCAGTCCGGTGGGGACGTCGAACCCATCGCCGGCCAACGACACCGCTGGCGTGACCAGCGATTTCCACGACGCCTTGCCGTACTTGCCGTGCACGTACGCGAAGCCCGCCACGGTGCCCGGCACACCCACCGAGAGGTGTGTGCGATGGTGAATGCGCGACGAATAGGACCCGGTGGAGTCGGTGAACATCTCGGGGGAGGCCGCCGCCGGTGCGCGCTCGCGGAAATCGATCGTGGTCGCACGGCCGTCCGGAAAACGGATGACCATGAAACCACCGCCGCCGATGTTGCCGGCAGTCGGATACGTCACCGCCAAAGCGAAGCCGGTCGCAATCGCCGCATCGATCGCGTTGCCACCGGCCGCCAGCACATCGCGCCCCGCCTGACTGGCGATGGCGCTTGCCGACACGACCATGCCACGCGCGCTCTGTACGCCGGCCGCAGGCGCCGTCACGGTCGGTCGCGTCGCCGCTCCCGACGATACGCCACCAACGGTCCCGGCGCCCATCCCGATGGTACTGGTCGAGCTGCTTCGCGAGCAGGCGCCAACGAATACGAATGCGGCGATCAGCGCCAGAGCGGCGCGCGATTGCGCGAGGTGGGAACGACGATGCGAAGAACCGGGCATGGCGCGACGGCTAGGGGAATGAGGTACGGCACAACGACCCCTTAACCGTGCACCAGCTCATCGCGCGTGTCCAGCGGAACCGCGAGCCCGAGCGTAACCTGCAGAACGGGCGTGGTCGTGCGATCTGGCCAGCCGGAATCTCCCGCACTACAATCCGCGACCGTGAACCAGACTCCCGACAGCAGTATTTCCGCCGCGCACCGCTCGCCGCGCGACGCCGTGCCGCGCGATACCGCCGCCGCATTCGATGCCGCGCGCGCCCTCGTTACACAGCTCGATCAAGAGATCGGACGCGTCATCGTCGGTCAGCAGGATGTGCGGCGGGAGGTGCTCACCTGTTTGTTCGCCGGCGGTCACTGTCTGCTGCGTGGCGTGCCGGGGCTCGCCAAGACGCTGCTCATCAAGACTCTCGCCGACGCGGTCAGCCTCAAGTTCAGCCGCATTCAGTTTACGCCGGACCTCATGCCGTCCGACATTCTGGGTACGGAGGTCATTGAGGACGACGCCATCGGCGGCAAGCGGCATGTGCGCTTCATTCCGGGACCGGTGTTCGCGAACATCATTCTCGCCGACGAAATCAATCGCACCCCACCGCGCACGCAGGCGGCCCTGCTGGAGGCGATGCAGGAGTATCAGGTTACGGTGGGCGGTGTGCGGTACGGTCTTGAGCGTCCGTTGTTTGTGCTGGCCACCGAAAATCCGATTGAGCAGGAAGGCACGTATCCGCTTCCCGAGGCGCAGCTCGACCGCTTCATGTTCAACGTGGTCATCAACTACCCTGACCTGTCCGACGAGCGCCGCATTCTGGCCGAAACGACAACGGGCGTAGAGCGCAGCGCGTCGCACGTGGCCACGGGACCGCAACTTGAGGCTGCACGCATGCTGGTGCGAGAGCTGCCAGCGGCATCGAATGTGGTGGACTACGCGCTCCGTCTCATCCGCGCCACGCGCCCTGCCGACCCGACCGCCCCCGCGCCGGTGAAGGAGTGGGTGCGCTGGGGGGTGGGACCTCGCGCCGGTCAATCACTCTTGTTGGGGGCAAAGGCTGCGGCGCTGCTCGACGGACGCGCTGTTCCCTCGCCGGACGATGTGACCCGCGTGGCGTTGCCCGTGCTGCGGCATCGCGTGCTGGTCAACTTTCAGGCGGAAGCCGATGGCGTCTCACCTGACACGGTGATCGGCAAACTGCTCGAGGTCGTGAGGCCCTGAGGTGACACGCGCCGGCGAGTACCGCTAGTGTCACCTCTCTCGCCCAGTGTCGTCGCCGCCATCGACGACCTGGAACTGGCCGCGCGTCTCGTGGTGGAAGGACTGCGCACCGGCGGCCATCGCAGCCCGTTTCACGGTTACAGTACCGAGTTCCGCCAACACCGTCCCTATCGCGCCGGCGACGATCTCAAGTATCTCGACTGGAAGCTCTACGCCCGGAGCGATCGGCTGTATACGCGCCAGTTCCGCGAAACGACCAATCTGTCGGTCATGCTGGTCCTCGACAACAGCGCGTCCATGGCGTTTCCGGAGTCCGGCCTGTCCAAGGCGCGCTACGCCGCGATCATCGCGGCCGCGCTGGCCTATCTCGTCTCCGAGCAGGGGCACGCGGTCGGGATGATGACGATGCACAACGGCGGCCTGTCGTACGTGCCGGCACGCGGCGGACGCCCTCATCTGCGTTCGCTGCTCGCCCGTCTGGATCGCGTGGTACCCGACGGCGCGTGGGATCCGGCGCGTACGATTGCACGCGGCGCACAACTCTTGCAGCGCCGCGGCGTGGTGATCGTGCTCTCGGACTTTTACGATGCGGAAGAATCGACGCGCCGTGAGCTTCGCCGGGTTGTGCAGCGCGGGCATGACGTCGCCATGCTGCAACTGCTGTCGGCCTCGGAACTGACGCTGCCGTTCAGTGGTCAGGTCGAGCTCGAAGACGCGGAGTCGGGCGCGCACCAACTGGTGGACGCGGGCGCGATTGCCTCGGACTATCGCGATACCCTGCGTGCCTTTGTCGAACGCTGCCGCACGCAGGCACTGCGCGATGGCATCGACTACGCGCTGCTCACCACCGAAACGGCGCCGGAAGTTGCGCTGCGCGACTACCTGCTGCGACGCAGTCGACGGAGTGCTACCGGGCATACACGCAACGCAACCACGGTCGCAGGACATGGGGCGTCGGCGGTGAACGACAGAGCGGGAAAGCCAGCGTTGGAGGCGCCGTGACCTGGCGGCAGCCGTGGGTATGGGCGGCACTCATCACACTCGCGCTCCCGATCCTCATTCACCTGCTCGGTCGCGGTCCCGCGCGAACGCAGCGTTTTCCGACGCTGCAGTTCCTGCAACGCAGCCGCTTATTGCCGACCCGTCGGACACGACTCCACGATCTGTTACTATTGCTTGTGCGACTGGCCACGCTCGCGCTGGCGGTGGCCGCGTTGGCACAACCGATGTGGATGTCCTCCGCGAGACAACGTGCCTTCGCGACATCGATGGCGCGACTGGTGATTGTCGACACGAGCGCGAGCGTTGTGCGCGCTGTTGGAGGCGCGTCGGCACTTCGCGATACCCTGGAACGGACAGTCGCGGCGATGGCCGGACCCGACAGCGGTGGCGTGCGTGGGCGTATCGAAACAGCGTCGCCCGCAGCGAGCATCGACGGTGCTGTTGCCTGGCTCGCCGGACAATCCGAGCGACGCGAGATCGCTATCATCTCAGATTTTCAACGCTCGTCGATTGCGACAAGAGACCTGTCGCGTATTCCATCAGATGTGGGCATCCGCCTGGTGCGACTGGGGCCTGCACCAGCCGCAGCAAGCGACGGCAACGTGCAGCGTGATTCAATAGCGAGTGACAGTGCGGTGCTCACTCGAACTGTTGGCAGGACGGCGGTACGCGCGGTGGCGCGTGTCAACAGCGCCGAGCGATCGCGCACGCAGCTATCGTGGAGCATTCGTCCGTCGACATCGGCGGACGGTGAATCGCGCGTGACGATATTGGCGGGCGACACGAAACGAACGAGCATGAGTGAAGCGGTAGACATTGCGTATGGCATCGTACCCGCTGGCTTCGGTCGCCCGATTGTGATCGTGGCGGCAGATGCGCCCGAACGCGAGTCGATGCTCGGCAGGATGACGCTGCCGAGCGACAGCTGGATACTGCAGCGAATCGCGGATGTTCGCGAAAGTGTGATGGTGCAGCAGAGCGAGGACACCCCTGACGGGGTCAGTACGGATTCGACACGCGGACTTACGCTCTCCTCATTCGGCAACGGCGTCCCGGCTATCGTAGCGATGCAGGACTCGATCGATGGTGCGACGCGGCTCGTCGTGCTGTTGCACCGTGATGTCACAACGGTGATGGTTTCGGCAGTGGTGGCAGCGCTCGTCGAGATGGAGTCCGCGACAGCTGGATTGGAGGAGTATGAGCCATCGCGCCTATCGGACCGAGAGCTGACGGCGTGGCGTCGAGTTGCCAGCCCCGTACCGGGTCGGGCGGACAGCAGTGCGAGC
Source organism: Gemmatimonadales bacterium (assembly GCA_038234895.1). Taxonomy (GTDB): domain Bacteria; phylum Gemmatimonadota; class Gemmatimonadetes; order Gemmatimonadales; family Gemmatimonadaceae; genus Gemmatimonas. The sequence continues at coordinate 89,494 of JBBQSM010000002.1, read as the reverse complement.
CGGCAACGATTGGGTCCGATACGCAGCAGTAGTGTACCGGCCGATCCGCTCACAGGTGACTCCGATGGACGATGGCTCTGGGTAGGTGTCCTCTTGCTACTCGCGGTGGAGACGGTCGTGCGGCGGCGCGCGGCACACACATGACATCATCAACGAGCGGAGCCGAGAGACCCGGCGCCAGCGTGGTGGCCTTTGTCGATCGCGTCACCGCGCGCGTGACCTGGACTGCAGCGATGCATGGTGCCGCGGCCGGACTCGTCGCGGCCGCCATCATCACGTTCGTTGCGGTGCCAGTCCAAAGTCCCGCGAACCTAAACGCACCATCGTTTGCACTGCTACCCATCGGTATTGCCGCCGTGTGTGCAGCAGTTGGCGCGATCGCGCAGGTCGCGCGCACACGTCGCTCCGCGGCGAACAGTGCGCAGCGGATCGAGCGTGCTGTCCCGTCGTCACGAAACGTCGTGTTCACGGCGAACGAGCTGGCGCGCAAGTCTGCGGACTACGCCTCGAACGAGACACCCGTTGCTTCGTTGGTCTTCGCCGAAGCGAATCGCATCATTGCCGCACTCGACGCGACCGCTCTGGTGCCGGCGCGTAGCGCGTTCGGGGCGCTCGTGGTCGGCGTGGTGCTGGCCGTGCTGGTCGCGGCGCGTGACTCGGCTCCTTTACGCGGTGTGGCGCGCGTCGCGCGTTCGGTCGCGGCTCCGGGCGTGCCGCGCATTGACGAAATCATGGTGACCGTCACGCCGCCTGCGTACACCGGCCAAGCGGCGACCAGTGTACGCAATGCGGCACGCATCGAGGCACTACAAGGAAGCCGGCTCTCGATGGTGGTCACAGGCGTAGCAGACTCACTGCAGATTGAGACGCTGGATGGCGTGCAACGGCTCGGGCGCGATGCGAACGGTGATTTCCGCTTTTCGTTCATGGCGGAGGCCGACGGTTTCATTGGCCTGAGCCCGTATAGCACGACCGACGGCGTAGAGGGCCGCGACGGCGCCAAGCGGCTTGTGGGTCTGAGTGTGACGACCGATCAGTCGCCGCGTGTGCGCATCACCGCTCCGGCACGCGACCTGTTTCTGCGCGACTCCGCGCATGTGATCGATCTTGCGATCGAGTCGGACGATGATCTCGCCTTGCAGTCGCTGCGTTTGCGCTATACGAAAGTGTCCGGCTCTGGCGAGCGATTCACCTTCACCGACGGAGAAGTGCCGCTCGCGCTGACGCGCGGCAGCGCACGTGCATGGACGGCCCGCGCACGCTGGCCGCTTGCGCCACTGGGACTCTCGCCCGGCGACATGGTTGTGTATCGCGCAGTGGCGACCGACCGGCGTCCCGGTGCCCCGCCGCAGGAGTCGGATGCCCTGATCGCGGAGATCGTCGCGATCGGTGGCGATGCTGCGGCGGGCTTTGCGATCGATCCCGACCAGGAGCGGTACGCCGTCAGTCAGCAGATGATCGTCATCAAGACCGAGCGATTGATTGCGCGGCGCGCATCGATGCCGCCAGACTCGCTCACGCGTGCGTCGCAGGAGCTCGCGGCCGAACAGCGCAAGGTACGCGCCGAGTTCGTGTTCATGATGGGCGGGGAATTGGCCGACGCGCCCGACCCCGACGCCAGCATGAATGACCTGAACGAGGAAGCAGAAGCCGAAGCGGAAGACGACATTCTGGCGGGCCGGCTGGAGAACCGCGGGCGCATCGCCCTCATGCGTGCGATTCGTGCGATGAGTCGCGCAGCGACCGAGTTGACGAACGTCGATCTGACCAGCGCACTCGCTCTCGAGAAGTCGGCCGTGACGCAGCTCGAACTCGCGTTCGCGCGCACACGCATCCTGCTGCGCGCGCTCAGCGAGCGCGAGGCACTCGACGAGTCGCGTCGGCTGACCGGACAACTGTCCGACGCTCGGTCAGACAGGCGTGCGGTACCCAGCGCCGCCGTTGATGGCCGTCAGGTCGCGCTGCAACGTGCACTCGCCGACCTTGCCGACATCGTGAATGACGAAGGTGCGCGGACGGCAGACGGGCCCGCGAGCCGGGGAGCGTCGCTATCGTCGCTGGCCGAGTCGGTGCTGCGCGTCGACCCGTCATCTGTTCCGCTGCAGAGAGTGTCGAGGCAACTGTCCGATGCGGCACGGAGTATCTCCGGCAACCCTCGCGGTGACGTTCGCGTGCTGCTCGATTCAGCGGTGGTGGCGTTGGCGGCCACTGTGCGACGGGAACAGGCGAGTGTCGGCACTGGCGCGCCATCGTTTCCGATCCGGCTGCTGCGCGGGGCTATCGTCGACCAGGGAGCCCGACGATGAGCCGCGCAATCGCTACGAGTCTGCGTGCCGTAGCGGTCGGGATTGCACTGCTCGCGGCGATTGATCCGAGTATCACGACCGAGCGCCGCGCGCGCCCAACGATTTCGGTGATTGCCGTCGATCCGGTGGCCGACCAGCCGCGAGCGGATTCGGTCGCACGGGCGCTTGGTGGCACAGCGCGCGTGGTGGATGCCCCCTTCGCACTGGTGGATGCGACGGTACTGGTCGGCAACGTGCTACCAGCGTCGCTACCGGCGTCGTCACCGGCCGCAGTGCCCGCGTCGCTGCGACGGGAGAGCACACCGGTGTTCGCGGTGACCGACGACGTTGATCGCGCGAACGTGCGCGTGTCGCGATTGGAGGTGCCCGCCTTCGTACCGCTGCACGCCAGCACGGAAATTCGAGTGACCATGGCCGTGTCGGACCTCGATCAATCGGGAGATGTCAACGCGGCACGTGCCAACGTTCCGGCACGCGAACTGTTGCTCACGCTCCGCAGCGGCAAGGCATTGCTCGATCGCCGCGCTCTTCGTATCGACGCCGGCGATACCACGGTGCGGGCGATGCTGGCATTCGTTCCCGCTCGCACCGGTGCCGTCCCCCTGCGCGTCGAGGTCTCGCTATCGCGGGCCGCCGGTACGCCGGAGCGGGACGCGACTGACATCGAAGCCTTTGCCAGAGCAGACGCGCTGGTGACCGTCCAGGAACGTGCGTGGAGCGTGCTTGTGTACGATCCGCGTCCTTCGTGGATGTCGACCTTCGTGCGACGTGCGCTCGAACGCGACCCGCGGTTCGCGGTCACCAGCCGCATCGTGACCTCTCGCGCGATCAGCACCATCGCCGGACGTGCGCCCGTCTCGTTGGCCGATCCGTCGGCACTCGCGCCATTCGATGTCGTCATCGTGGGCGCACCAGAGGAGCTCCGTCCCGACGACATCCGTGGCGTGGCGTCCTTCCTGCGACGGCGCGGCGGTAGCGCCGTGCTGCTCTTCGACACGCGTGCCCGCGGTTCGACCGATCTGCTGACCGGAGTCGATGCGTGGTCCATGCGGACGTTGCCGTCGGCCGTCCCGCTACGCACGACAGTGCCAACGGCAGCACCGCGCACGGACTCCGTAGTTGCAACGCCGCCGTTGGTCGCCGCTCAGCTCTTGGCCCCCTCGACGCCGGCTGCGGGAACGGAGCCCATACTGATGGACGCGACGGGGCGGCCGATCGTGTGGCAGACGAGCGTGGGTCCTGGACAGTTGCTCGTCAGCGGTGCCCTCGATGCGTGGCGGCACCGTGATGTCGCAACGTCGGCGTTCGATCGCACGTGGCAGCGGTTGATCGGTGATGCCGCTGCGGCGTCGCTCCCGCCGCTGATCGTGTCTGTGTTACCCGCCCTCCTGGCCCCGACCGATTCGGCGAGCGTGCGCGTCGTCCTGCGTGACGCTGCGCTTGCGGTCGTGGCCGACAGCCGGAACGTCGAAGGCAACGTGGATGTGCAGGCGACCGTCTCCGCGCACCTCGAATGGACGGAGGGCGATTCCACCCGGCGGGAACCCGTTCGACTGTGGCCCGATGGCGCGGTCGGCTCCCTGCGTGGCACGATTCGCCTGCCCCAACTTCCGGCGGGATTGTCCGTACCGTTCGATGCGACCTTGGTAGTCGACGCCGGCGGCTACCAGTCGAAATCCGCCGTTCGTGTGGACACGGATCGACGGCGTGCTCGCGTCGACGGGCGCGATCTGCTCCGTCGTTACGTTGCGGCGCGCGGGGGGGCTGCGGCAACGATGTCAACGCTACCGGCGCTCGCCGACGCGATCGGCCGCGTTGTGCGCGGAGCGCCAGCGGCAACCCGCTGGTACCCGATGCGATCGGTCTGGTGGCTGCTGCCGCTCACCCTTGCACTTGCCGGCGAGTGGTGGCTCCGTCGTCGGCGTGGACTCGCCTGAACGGCCGCACGGCGGCTCGCCCGCGCGTCAACGAAATCGCCCCCCCGCGCGCATTGTCAGGAGAGCCGCGCCAGCCCTCCGGCATTCTTGACAGTCCCTGCCGCATTCCCTACGCTCTGCCGCCATGTATACCCGAGAAGAAGTCAAAGCCATCGTCGACAAGGTCATCAACATGGCCAAGGCCGACGCCGTCGAGGTCAACCTCACCGGCGGTGAGCGATCCGGCACGCGATGGGCGAATTCGTCCATCACTACCAACTTGGTCCAATACGACCGGCAGGTGACGGCGACGGTGCGCGTGGGCCAGAAGTCGGGCAGCGCGAACACGCGCGACTTTAGCGACGCCGGACTGCAGGCCATGGTCAAGGAGGCGCTGGAGACGGCGCAGGCGGCCAACGACAATCCGAATCTTCCGGCGTTGATGGAGCCGCAGTCGTATTTGCCGGTCGACTCCGCACTGCCAGACATGGTCAACTACGGACCGGCCGAGCGTGCGCGTATGGTCAAGACGAGCATCGACCTCGCAGAATCCAAGGGCGTGCTCGGCGCGGGCTACATCCCAAAAATCGACCAGACCACGTGCACGGCGAACTCCAAAGGACTGTTCGCCTACTATCGCAACGCCGAAATGGCGTTCGTGCTCACCTGCCGCATGCCGGATGGCAGCGGGTCCGGCTTCGCTGCGACGATGGGCATCAAGGACATCCGATCGGTGGACGCTCGGGCGTTGACGGAAGTCGCCGCCAACAAAGCGCTGCGCAGTCGGAATGCCAAAGCCATCGAGCCGGGGCGCTACACGGTCATTCTCGAGCCGCGGGCCAACGCGCGCTTTCTCTCGTTGATGACAGGCATCTTCAATAATGGCGGCGCGGGCGGTTTCGGCGGACGCGGCGCCGGCGGCGGACCGCCGGGCGCGGGCGCACCTCCGGATGCTGCCGCCCCAGCCGGTGCCGCTCCAGCGGGAGGTCCTCCGGGCGGCGGCGGAGGCGGAGGCTTGTTTGGCGGCGGGGCCTTTGGGGGCGCGGGCTCGTTCATGGCAGGCAAGAAGCCCGGCGACAAACTCTTCAGCGACCTGTTCACGCTGCGCAGTGACATCGGCAACAGCACGTTGCGGCAGAACACCATTCTCAACGACTTCAAACCGGCCGCGCCGGTGTCGTGGGTCGAGAAGGGCGTACTGCGGAATCTCACACAAGGCCAGCCGGCGACAACTAATAACAGTCTCGTTATGGACGGCTCGAACATGTCCATCGAAGACATGATCAAGCAGACACGTCGCGGCTTGCTCGTGACGAGCTTTTGGTACATTCGTGGCGTGCCGAGTGATGGCCAACCGTTGTTGAACACGGGCATGACGCGCGACGGACTGTTCCTGATCGAGAACGGCGAGATCGTCGCGCCGGTACAGAATTTCCGCTGGAACATGTCCCCACTGGTCGCTTACAACAATCTCACGCTCGTCGGGAAGCCCGTGCCGATGGGACTCGGCGAGTCGTTCGAACTTGGGTCAGCCGCTCTCATTCCGCCGGTGCGGATCGAAGAGTTCTACATGACGTCCGTTTCTCCCGCCGTCTGAGCAAGGCATCGATACATGAGCCCATCTCGTCGTGATTTTCTGAAGGGACTCGGCGCAACCGCCGCCCTGTCGTTGTACTCGCACGATCTCATGGCGGACGTTATCGCCACGTCGCCCACAGGTCGGGTCGCCGACTCGAAGTTCAAGGGCATGGCCGACATCGTGCTCAAGGAAGCGAAACTCGGCGGCTGCAGCTATGCCGACGTGCGGTTTACGCTCACGGCGAACGTGCCGGGCGGCAACGCGACGTTCCGCACCGCAGGCACCGGTGGCCCGGGTGGTGGTGGTGGTGGTGGACGCGGTGGCGGTGGCGGTGGTCGCGGTGGCGGCACGCCGGCTCGTGGCATTCCTGCCGAAGCCGACCGACAGGCGGCAGGTTTTGGTGTGCGTGTGGTGCACAGCGGCGTTTGGGGCTTTGCGTCCAGCCCCATCACGACCGAAGACGAGATTCGGCGCATTACGCGAGTGGCCACAGAAGTCGCCAAGGCGAGCGCGATCGCCAAAAAGGCGAACCTCAAGCTCGCTCCCGTGCCGGCGTACGTGACAAACTTCATCACGCCAATGGTGAAACATCCCACGTCCGTCTCGCAGACCGACAAGCAGGCGTGGGCGCAGGCGATCGCGGACAAGGCCAGCGCGGTGAAGGGGGTGACGGCGGTGAACGTGGCCGCCACGCACAGCTACGAGTGGCGCTACTTCGCCTCCAGCGAAGGCTCCTATATCGAGCAGGAGCTTTTTACCACATCGCCCACACTCAATGTCACGGCCAAGGTTGGTGACGTGACAAAGACGCGCAACTATCCGGGTGTTGCCTCGGCCGGCGGGTGGGAAGTCGCGGAGCGTTCCGACCTGCTGGCCGCCGCCGAACGGGTGGCCAACGAAGCGGTGGAGTTCTGCACCGCCAAGCCGCTGGGCTCGAGCGGACTGCGCGATCTTATTTTGTCGCCGTCGCACGCTATGCTCACGATTCACGAGATCGTGGCGCACGCCACCGAACTCGATCGCATCGTTGGATATGAAGCCAACTACGCCGGTACGAGTTTCGTGAAGCTCTCCGACGTGGGCAAGCTGAAATACGGCTCGAAGATCTTTAACGTCACCTGCGACAAGACCGATGATGGTATCGGTTCGGTGGGCTATGACGACGACGGCGTGAAGTCGATGAAGTGGCCGTTGATCCGGGACGGCGTGCTGGTGGGACTCCAGACGAACCGCGAAACGGCGCATCTCGTGGGCGAAGACTTCAGCCGCGGCTGCACGTTCGGCAACTCGTGGCGCGACTACCCGTTCCTGCGCATGCCCAACGTGCACGTGGAGCCGGGGCCGGACAACTCGCCTACGCGCGACGAACTGATCGCCGACGTCAAGGACGGCGTGATGATTGACGGACGTGGCAGCTACTCGATCGACCAGCAGCGCTACAACGGGCAGTTCGGCGGCCACATGTTCTGGGAGATCAAGAACGGCAAGATCACGCGCCAGTGCACCGACGTGACGTACAACGCGATCACCACCGACTTCTGGGGCAATCTCGACGGCATCACAGGCCCAAAGGAGTACGAGAAGCATGGCACCGGCGGCGATGCCAAGGGGCAGCCGACACAGACGAACAGCATCTCGCACGGATCGCCGTGGCTGCTGATCCGCAAGATGATGGTGGGCGCCGCCTTCGACTGACGGCGACCACTCCACTGCACGACCCCACCCATAACGTCGCGGTTATGGGTGGTGAGTTTACGTCATCGCATACACCACAAGATTGACCACGAATTTCGTATTGTCTTTCGTCCGGAATCGCTTGTTTTTCCAGCTGTAATCCCACTCGCAGCTGTAGTCCTGATTCGCGTAGACGACACCGAGCCGACCGTTACGCTCGACCGCGCGCAGGTAGTCGTGCACCACGTTGTCGCCCCAGCCGTTGAGTTCATGGCCTGTTTGTGGCGGCCCATCGAACGTGAAGAACGCACGGTACATCGGGTGGCTGTTCGGAATCTTGGCCAGCACGTTCGCGTCATTGCCAAACGCCTTTCGCATTTCGGCTTCGAACGACTTGGCGTACAACCCGTTCACATCGTGATTGCAGTCGTCGGAGAACAGCAGTCCGCCATTTTCTACGAATCGCACCAGCCCACGCCGCTCCCTGTCGCTGAACCGCACCAGCTTGTGCCCGGTCATGAACAAAAACGGGAACGCGGACAATTCGGCAGAATCGGCGGTGATCACCACTTCACGCTGTTGCACCGGGATGCTTGTGTACTGCAGCACCGTGTCGAGCACGTTGGCGCAAACCTTGGGGTTATAGTCCCAGTCGCCCGAGTCGTAACGCAGCCGCGCGAACACGAACTCGTTGTTGGACCATGGGAGCGTCATCGCGCCCGCAGCAACGCCAAAGCGCGTCAGAAACTCACGTCGGTTCATCGGCTCCGTCGAGTGCGGGCGCAGCCGCCGGCGGGGACCACCCGCCTGCGACCCGTCCAATCTCTCGTTCGACATCGTCGCTCCGTCACCCTTTCTGTGCCATCATTTCGTCGACCCGGTGGACCAGTTCCACCACTTGGTACGGTTTGCCAAGAAAGTTACCGGACGCGCCAAGCTCGTCGAGCCGCAAGTCGGCGTCACCCGCATATCCCGAGGCAAACAGTACTTTGGTTTGCGGGTGCAACGCGCTGATCCTGGAAGCCAACTCGGGTCCGCCCATGTTTGGCATAATGACGTCGGTGAGCAGCAAATCCACCGGAGCGCCGCGCGCCGTGAGCACGCGCAGCGCATCCACGCCGTCGCACGCCGTCAGCACTGTGTACCCCGCACTCTCGAGAATGCGCTGCGCCAGCCGACGAATGGCCGGCTCATCTTCGACGACCAGCACGCTACCGGTGCGCGGCGTGTCGTCGTCCATGCGTGCCAGCATCGTGGTGTCCACATCACGCGGCGTCTGCATGCGCTTGGGCGCTCCGTCGTTCACGTCAACGGCGGGTAGGAAGACGGGCAGAAACACCGAGAAGGTGGAGCCACCGCCTAACGTACTCGAGACATCCAGGGCACCTCGGCTTTGCGAGACGATGCCATATACGGTCGCCAATCCCAAACCGGTGCCCTGTCCCGGCTCCTTTGTGGTGTAGAACGGCTCAAAGATACGCGCGCGCGTTGCGTCATCCATGCCCATGCCTGTATCGCGCACCGTGATACGCACATGCGGCCCCGGTCGCACACCCGGATGCGTCCGCGCGAACGCCTCATCGAGCGTGACGTCGGCGAGTGCAAATCGGAGAGTGCCGCCCTGCGGCATCGCGTCACGCGCGTTCAGTGCAAGATTGAGCAGCACCTGCTCGATTTGGCCCGGGTCTGCCAGCACATCACCGTTCGGCGCGCCCGGCTCGAGCACCAGTTTGATATCTTCCCGAATCACGCGTGTGAGGAGCGGTTGCATGCCTTCGATCAGCGATCGCAGATCCAGCACTTCCGGCGCAATGTTCTGCTTACGTCCGAAGGCGAGCAACTGGCGCGTGAGCACCGCCGCGCGCTGCCCCGCGCGCTGGATGTCCAGCAAGTCGAGACGGACCGGATTGTCGGCGCCCAGTCCGCGCGCGGCCACGTCTGCGATTCCGGTGATCACCGTGAGCAGATTGTTGAAATCGTGTGCAATCCCGCCGGCAAGCTGACCGACCGCCTCCATTTTCTGTGACTGCCGCAACTGCGTTTCCAACAGTGCGCGCGCTTCTTCCGATCGAAAGCGCTCAGTGACATCGACAAAGGTGACCACAATTTGGATCAGCTGACCTGCGCCGTCGCGAATGGGATACGCATTCGCCACCGCCCACGTGATCTCGTCCCGAGCGGGAACGTTGAGACCAAGCACGAAGCCTTTCAACGGCTGTCGCGTCCGCGCCACCTGATTCACCGGGAAGTCGGCAACCGGTAACGGTGTGCGTTGTTCGGAGACGAACGCCCACTGTGGATCGATCGCGGTCTTGCCGAGCATCTGATCGATGCTCAGGCCAAGGAGCTCGCAGGCCATGGTGTTGCAGTCGAGAATTGTTGTATCTGGTGCGTGCACCACAACGCCGGCCGGCAGACTCGCCAGCAGCGTGCGCGAGTATTCCTCGCGCACGCGCAACGCCTCGTCTGCCTGCTTCCGCACCAACTCGCCGGCGGCCGGCAGCGCAAACAGTCGCAACAGCCCCTCATGTGAACTCGCGTCGCGAAACGGCGTACGGGCCACGACCGACAGCAGTCCGATCGGCTGCCCGCTCGAATTGCGAAGTGTGATGCCCGCGTAGCTCTCCGCTTCCAACCCACGCATCCGCTCGTCGGCCGGAAACTGCTCGCGAACCGATGTCTCAAGCACTTGCGTGCCATCCACGTCGAACGTGGCCATCACGGTGTCCTGCACGGCGCGAATCCCGAGCGGCGCCAACCGACCGCCGATACATGCCGCCTCGCCGTGCGCGAGCAGTCCGTCACTGGAAAGCCGATCAATGAACGCAGCATCGACATCCAACGCGGTCGTTAAATAGCGCACCAGCGATTCAAAGAACTCTTCGCGCGCGCCTACGTGCGCTTGGCGCGCCAGAAAGGCCTGCGCGTCAACAGCCTGTCGTTCCGCGGTGAAGTCCTCGATCGAGCCGGCGATACGATACACGCGCTGTGTAACATCCCGCCGTCCGGCACCACGCGACCGGATCCAGCGATACGAACCGTCGCGGTGACGGAGCCGGTGCTCTAGCAAAAAGTGCGTCTCGTCGCTCTTCAGATAGCGGCGGATGGAGGCCACGACGGACGGGAGATCGTCGGGATGCACACGCGTACGCCACTCCGTGTAGCTCGCCGCGGCCTCGTGGTCCGCATAGCCAAACAACGACTTTCCCAAGGCCGAGATGAAGAAGCTGTCCGACGTCACGTCCCAATCCCAAATGCCGGTGCTGGACCCCTCCACGGCGAGCGTAAATCGCTCCTCGCTCTCTCGCAACGCTTGTACACCGGACTGCGTCTGCGTGTCGAGATCCAGTCGCGCCTGTTGCGCCTCCGCCTGCAGGCGCTCACCCGTCATCACCATGAACACATAGGACAGCAGCAACCAGAGCATCAGCGCAAATGTGAGATTGAACGCCATTCCGACGTTCATCCTTAACAGCATCGCGGGTGATCCGTTCTGTAACGACACGCCACCGCGCACCACCATCGACAATGCGAGGAGTCCGAGTAGCACTGCGGCGGTGCGTCGCGCACTGGTGGTCCGAACACCATACCCGCTAAACAGGACCAGCGACGACAGCAGCGCGAAGAGCGCCTGCACCGCCGCCATCAACACTGTTCGCACCGGCAGCGATGGCACGACGACGAAAAAGAACAGCTGGACGGCCATCACCGCGGCGACTACCGTCACGCCGCGTCGCCAGGCCGATGGCAGATCGACGGCTACGCGGCAGCCAACATACATGGACCACACGGCGAGCAACACGAACAGGTTACCAAATATCACCGGTACGACTTCCGGCACAGCGCCGCGCAGCATCGTCAGGGTCACACCGAGTGCGAGGCAGACACTCGACGTCAACCACCACACCATCTGCCGCTGCCGCAGATACGCCCGCCAGCCGAGCAACATGGCGATCGCATTGGTGACGCAAACAATGGCGATCACTATCAGAATCGTACGGACGTCGAGCGCCATCCTCAAACCACCGTCGCCATCTCGCGGAGCCGTTCGAGCAGGGCGGCCGCGGCTGCATCTTCCTCGTCGTGCGCCCGTTCAACGTATGTGGCCAATACCCAACGCGCCTGATCGTGGACGGACGCCCACATCCACGCCGCGCTCACTCGCTGATACAAACGGTCGTAGTCGGCCAAGATCTGCTCCAATGCCTTCGACAGCGTCCGGCTGGACACTGCTTCGTAGACCGCCAATTCAGTCACCCCGACGACACTCCAGAAATCCGGATCTTCACGAGTTTTCAGCTCGAGACTCGCCCGCACCTCCGATACGTGCGTCGGATCGAACCCCACCCAGTCGGCGTGCGACGCTTCCACGATCAATTCTGCGGCCATACGGTTGAGCGCCGGATAGAACAGTTCCGGATGGCCCTCGGCTCGTGCGATCGTTTCAGCGCGATCGTACCGCTGGCGCATCTGTGCGATCGCCGACAATCGCGCCGGTTCATCCCCGGCGAGTGCTTCCAGCATGGCGAGCCGCTTCCACGCTGAACCACAGAGACTCTCCCGCTCGATCGTTGGCTCCAACGCGGCAAGTTGCTGCAGCATACCGATGGCTGCGACGATTTCGTCGCGCGCATTCTCGATCGCAGCGGGTACGGCGTTCGCGTCCCCGGAGGAGTCTGCGATCCGCTGGATCGCCTCCGCGCGCTCCAGCGCGACGCGCACCCGCAGGTTACCAAGCTCCTGCATCGCCTTAATCGACGCACTGCTGTCGTTCGCCGCCACCGCCCGCTTGTACCACTCCATGGCCGGTCCGCGATCGCCGATCTGTGCCCACGCCACGCCAAAGGCTTCCGCCACCGCGCCCACTTTCCCCCACTCCTGCCGAAAGCGCGTCTCAAGCAACTGCAGCTGCGCACGGCTGCGCCGCTTATCCGTTCCCTGATAGCGGCTCTCCACGGCAATCTCCTCCAACGCCAACAGGAGCGCATGCCACGAGCCCACGGCGGCATACTTCTGCTCGGGAGACGGTGGTTGCAGCCGCGCACCGGCGGCCGGCGGCACGTAGCGCCAGTCCGGGTCGCCGTAGCACTGGTAGGCCGCCCATGTATTGCCGCCTTTGCGCCATGCGGCGTCCCGCGCCACGGCCACGCAATCGATGAACCGGCGTCCGTCCAGCAAACCCTCGTAGAACTTCGTCGCAAAGGTCATCGCCGGCACATCCACAACGGCCCACCCCGTCACCACGACACAGCGTACCCCGATCGAGATCAACTCCTCCGCAATGCCGGCCGCGAATTGCGCGCGCTCACCACGCGTTCGCGCCGGGTGCGCAAGGAGCTGATCGCCGTCGCCCACGCCGGTGAAGCAGCAGTTCACAAACACAAGCTGCGGCACCACCGGCATCTTGCCGATCTCACGACGGCCGAGGAACGTGCCGTTGGACAGCACCACGCCGCGCGGATCACCCGCGACCACGCTCGGCGACGCCGCGCGCGCCGCCTCTTCCTCGCTCACGGACGGCACACCGTGTCCCGCGATATGGATGATGCGCCAGTCCCGCTCAAGCAGCGCGTTTACGACGGTGCGCGCATCGGGACCGACATCGGTCGTCGCCGGTCCGCAGATAAGCGGAGTGAGCTTGCCCGCGCCGAGTGTTCCCCGCGTCGCAAACAGCTTGGCGATTTCCATGGCCTCCTCGCGCGCGGCCGGCAAGCGCGGGAGGCCGAGATCGTCACAGCGTGGCTCGCCGATAATCAGTACGTGACCGTCAGAGTTCGCATCCCGTACCTGTTCGCGAAATTCGGTCGTACGCAGCCGGCGCAGCAGCTTCGTGCGGATGGCCCACGGCTCCCCATCCGCCCGCTCTCCTACCGCGGCTGATGTGTCCAAGAGTTCCCACGGAATGCTCGCCGTGCCACGATCAAGCTCCAGTATCAACGCATCGGAACCGCCGAGGAACGGCTGCATTTCGAGCGGCACGAGCAGGCGAAACAGGGAGCGACCGATCTGCGCGTCGTGCCCCTCGCCGTTCGCGGCCGCAGAGGTCAGTTCTCGCAACAGCTTGAGTTGCGTGGCCTGCGCACGAATTTCCGTGCGGGCGCGGCGCGTATCGACGGTATAGCCGATCATGGAGTCGCCGCGCGCATCCTGTTCCGTCAGCGCGGTAATCAGATCGAATTCGGATCCACGGTAGCTCGGCTCGAGCGGTCGTTGCAATCCACCCAATCCGGTTTGCAAATACGGCGACAGCATGAACTCGCCCGGCGATGTATTACTCAAAATCTGCACGCCACGCCACGCGTCGGTCGCCCGATCGAGATACAGCTCCACCAGCGTCAGATTGTCGACCACCGGCCAGCCCGCCTCACGCAATCGCACATTGGCATCGCGTACGCCGAGGGCAATCATCTGCGCGCACTGGCCGGGATTGCTGCCGCTGCCACTGCTGCCGATCAACGCCGATGCCAACGCAAACGGGCGCGTTCGCCCCGCTTCGCCGTCGATCAGCCGCTGTGCCCACGCCATCACGCCTTGCCGCACGGTCGCCGCCAGATCGGTCGCCCGAAGCGTCCCTTCTTCGCCAAGTCCCACAACAATCACCGCATCGGGACGCGGCGGTTGCAACGGATTGTCGTGATTGGCCGCCGTGTTGATGAAGATCTGCTGCGTACCCGGTTTGTCTGGATACAAACCAACACGCAGCGACGTACTCATCGTCCCGCCAATGAGTGAGTCGACGGCATGCTCGCTCCCGGTCAACGCCATCGCGCGATAGTGGCCGACCATCATCGGATGACGTACGAACTGGAGGTTCGCATTGGTCACCGTAATGCGCAGTGCCGGGGGAGTTCCCACGGTCGGTCGCGGTGGCGATAGCGTCATCGGAAAATCACGAGCTCACGTTCAGGACGGCCTGCCACATCGCGTGCGCAACTTCCGGATGCGCAATGTCACTGTGTGCTCCCGAGCCCAGCCCCTCATTCTTCTTGATGACGTGACTGGATTCGAGATTGTAGACGCGTTTCGGTTGGAATCCGTACGCGTGCGTGACCGGCCCCATAGCGATGTTGGAGCCAACGTCGCCGAGCCCCTGCAGTCCGAACATCCCCACGCCGCCGTACCTGGGATACTCCTCGCCGAGCAGGAACTGCGATTTGACCACCACGGCCGCAGGGTACAGCGTTTTTACTGCGGTATCGAGATTCGACTGCGTGGTCACGATCGGACCACGCACGAGTCCCTGCGACAGGATGCGATGAAAATACCCAGCCTTGCCCGGCTCGATGGGCAGATCAGGCGAATACGACCACAACGACAGTGCGCCCTGCACCAGGAAGAGCGAATCCACCGGGCGGACCAGCGGGACACCACTTGGCGTGCCCGCCACTGTCGCGGACATCACGATGCATCCGAAGCTGTGCCCCATCAGGTGGAATCGTGTCGCGGCGGGCGCGGCATGCTGCAACTGCACGAGCAGGTTGTGCACACCACCCTCGCCGATCTGACGCGCGCGATCCTTCATCTTCCAGAAGGACAGTTGTCGCAACACGTTCACTTTCGCCTTCTTCAGAAAGTTGCTGACAAACCCTCCGCCCAGCAGTCCGGGCGCAGCCTCCACCGCCTCGCCCTCGGCGGCCTCCTCGACCGCCACCGCGCGCTCCTGCTGATAGATGTGATCGGCATTCCATTCACCTTGCTCGTCACCCGGCGCACCACCCGGATTGTCGCTGCCACTGGGCAAGTGTGCCTCATGCGCCAACGTTTCGTAGGCGTTACGCACGTGCTCCGGTAATTCCTCGCTTTCCCCATCGTCCTGATGCGCATCGGTGAGAATGATGCGAAGGGCTTCGCGCGCCAGTGGCGTGTTGGCAATGCTCGCCGCGTAGCTCTCGATCTCCGCCTCGATGCCGGTCCCGTCGTCGCCACCAAGCACCGCGGCCGACTCCAGCGATTCATCGCCGAACGGCAGACTGGGCCAGTGCACGCCCACCACCATCGACTTGAACCCCGGTCGCATCGCCTGCATGGCCGTACGGTCCGCCGATGCCACCATCGCGCCAACCCATTTGTCGTACTGCTCGATCGCCGCTGGAATGTCGCCCTTCCAGCCGTGACTCGAAAAGAACACATCGGTGACGCCTTCGGCCGGATCAGACAGGCGCGCACACACCGTCGCGCTCAACATCGACCCATCGGCCTCCGCCCGCTCCACCCCGTGCTCATCGAAGTTGATGAGATGGTACTGCGTATCTGTGCCGGGAACCGTACGTACAGGCATCGATTGAGTCCTCAGGAGTGAAGGCCGGGTGACACTTGCGTATCGCCATCGCAATACACCGTGTACAACAGTCCCATGGGATTTCCGTGATTGTCGAGGAACGCGCGCGTGAGGTCGAGCATGAGTTGACCCAGCGGCTTACCGCCAAGAAATGCGGGGAAAAACGCCTTGGCAAACTCCGTGGCAAACAAGGCGGGCATCTTGCACTCGGTGCCAATGACGCCGCGCGCCCCCTTGCCAAGAAAGTACGGAACCAGCCCATCGTAGAACGCGGGCGTCAGCTCCGCCGATTCGCATGCGTTCAAAAAGATGAGCGGATTGCCCGGCAAACGTACGTCCATCGGCGCCTCGATATACAGATCTTCCAGTGTCACCTTCACACCGTCAGACAACGCCAACGACGACGCATTGATTCCGCCGGGGTCGTTGGGCCCCGACGCAATGGCGTGGCAGTACAGATACATGATCTGGTCATTCGACGGCGCGCTCAGTGCAGTCAGCAAGTCACTCTTCGTGGTACGCGTCACCACCTGCATTGCCCCCTGCAGCAGCACCCCGCGATCCTCCCAATCCTTCATCTGCGACGCGACGAAGTCGACCTTGAACTGCGTATCGATCCGCACATCAACATTCACGCTCACCGACAGCGCCGGCGCGTTGCTCACAATCGTCTCGTCGTCGATGTACATGTCCACCTGCCTCGGCAGCTGCTCGATGACGTGGCGCATTCCCAGGAAATTATCCCAGCTCAGCACACTGCCCGTCTTGACCTCGCCGAAGTACAGCATCGCCCACGGGATCGGAAACTCGTGGGAGATGATCTGCACATGCAGTACACG
This sequence comes from Gemmatimonadales bacterium, assembly GCA_038234895.1. GTDB lineage: Bacteria > Gemmatimonadota > Gemmatimonadetes > Gemmatimonadales > Gemmatimonadaceae > Gemmatimonas. Next base: position 72,902 of record JBBQSM010000002.1, on the reverse strand, counting down.
TGACGGATCGAGCGCGCGCGACCGGATGGCGTTACCGATCTTTTTCACATCGTCGCCGGCCAGCGGACCGAAGAACAGCCGGTTGAAGAGCGTCGCTCCAGCCTTGGCCAGCGTCGCTAGCGCATAGTCGCGCGACGCATCATCGATCGTGATCGACGATTGGAAAATCCGCTGATTGTTGGCGTTCACGTAGCCGACCACGCTCATCAACGCTTTGCGCGCCGTCGCCACAATATCGACCAGCTGCACCTCCGAGAGCGGCAGCGTGACCGTGTTGAACTGCGCATCGCGAAAGGTGCATTCGTAACCATCTACTACCTTCTTGAATCCCAATCCGATCTCTCGTGGCTTGAGCACCTGCGCCGCCCCTAATGGCCGACTGAACGACTGCTGACTCGGCGGCTGTGCATCCTGTGCGCCAACGGAGTAGGTGATCTCCATCTCGAGCAGGTAGTTCCCCGCCTTGTGCACCGTGACGGTCAGCGTGCACCGTCCCGCACGACGCGGGACCACGGCAATTTCCAGCCGCTCTGCTGTGGGACCACGTCGCGGCAGCGTCAACGTACCCGTGGCGGGCATGACGTCGAACCCGTCGCCACTCACCTGAATCGTGAGCTCGACCGCGCTCTGCTCCGGGGTGAACAACACCGCCGAATCCGGCAGACGCATGGGAAAGTCCTGCCCGTTTTCCCCGCCGCGCACGAGATCCACGCCGATCTGCAACGCGTACACCTTCGCCAGCTTGAGCGGCTCGTCACGGTTGTGGCCCACAATACCGGCGTTCAGAAAGCGCGTCTCCGGCAGCTCCGGCGCTGCGGGTTGGCTCGGCGCGGCCGCGGGTACCGGAGCATCCGGCATACCCAACAGCATATCGTCCGGTGGCGCCGAACCGCTGGCGTCGGGTCCGGCGCCGCGCATCGGTGGCTTGGCGCTCGTCCAACCCGGCTCACGGTCGCTGCCGCCGCTACGCGTCGGACCTCGCGTCGGCCCGCCCATTTTGCTGAGCGTCGCCCCCGCATTCGCACCACGGCGCAGCGTATCACTCAGCACGGCCTGCGCAGCCACAATGGCGTGAGGTTGATCTGCGTACTGCAGAGCCAACGCCAGTTGGCGGGCACGAACCCGGTCGAAGCGTGCGTCCCCTCCGAGCTCAGCCGGAAATTCAAACGGCCGGTCGAATAGCGACGCCGCCCACAGCGGCCTTCCGCCGCTCATGCCGATCGGAGTCACAGTACGCGCGATCTCGATCAGCTCGTCGACGAAGGCGCGATACTCGGCGCGAAATTCACCAGGATCGAATGCGGGAGGCTGCATGAGATTCCGTACATTGGCATGGGTGGACCACACGCGGCCCCGGTAGCCGCCACATCGCCCAAGCTACGGCGCATTCCAGAGAGTGCAAATGCGCCGTCGCGCCGTCATCGTCACTACTTGCCGCGCTTGCCCCACACCGGCGCGGTCGGCTCCTTGGTCGCACGCGTGTTGGGTGCTGCCTGCAGCAAGCGCATCGCTTCCTGCACGGCCCGCTCCAACTGCGGATCACGGCCGGCGATCACGTCCTTCGGCCAGTTCTCCACGGTGATGTCGGGCGCCACGCCCTCGTTCTCCACGGCGAACTTGTCATTGCGATCGAAGAAGCCGAAGCGCGGCGCGATCATCGAACCACCATCCACGAACGGCGGCGTATCCGTGGTGGCAACCAGTCCACCCCACGTGCGCGTACCCACCAGCGGACCGAGCTTGCGCCGCTTGAACATGAACGGCATGAGATCGCCGCCACTGCCGGCCATCTCGTTGATGATCATGACCTTGGGCCCCCAAATACCGTTCGCGGGACTGGTGTACGGATAACGATCGCCGACGGGATTATTGAAGTAGCCGTCGAAATCGCGCCCCAACAGATCCACGATATAGTCCGCCGCCGAGCCGCCGCCGTTGAACCGTTCATCCACCACCACGCCCGAACGATCCTGCTGCGCGAAGTAGTAGCGGTTGAAGCTCGTGTAGCCCGGTTGTCCGGTGTTCGGCAAATAGACATAGGCCAGCTTGCCACCCGATAGCGAGTCCACGATGCGGCGGTTGCGCTCCACCCACGCGCGCGTGCGCAGCCCCTGCTCATTCGCGACGGGCACGACCGTGATCTGGCGTGCACCCTCCATCACCGGACGCGAATTGACCGTGAGTACTGTCTGCCGGTTGGCCGTACCATCGAGCAGTCGATACATGTTGTCAGGCGCGCGCAGCTCCACGCCGTTGATTGCCAACAAATAGTCGCCCGCGCGTACTGGCACGCCCGGCATGGAGAGCGGTGCACGCAGCTCCGGGTTCCACGTTTCCGTTTCGTAGATCTTCGCAATGCGATACCGCCCGCTCTCCACCGTAAAGTCTGCACCCAGCAGGCCACCGTTGGCGTTCGGCACCTCGGGCAGGTCGCCGCCACGCACGTACGAATGCCCGATCGCGATCTCGGCGCCCATCATGTCCATGAGATAGTTGAGATCCGCGCGGTGCATTACATGCGCCAACAGCGGCTCGTACATCTTCTTCATGGCCGGCCAATCGGTGCCGTGCATGTTCTGCACGTACAAATTGTTGCGTTGGTTACGCCACCCTTCATCAAAGATCTGCTTGAACTCTTCGCGCGGATCGATGTACGCGCGCAATGTGGCGTTCATGCGACCCGTGCCGGCCGCCGGCGCCGTGCGGTCGGCGTCGACCAAAAACAGCGCTCCCTGCGCGCCTCCCGTGCGATACAACAACTTCTTGCCGTCGCCACTCACCACGTAGGCCGCCGCACCCATCACAAACGGCTGCGCGCGGCGCGTGTTGATCTGGTAGCGATGAATCGTTCCACCGCCGCCGCCGGGGCCGCCCGCCCCACCGCCAGTCCCCGACGCAGGCGTCGGTTCCCAGAAGAACACCGTGCCCGCAGGCCCCGCACGCAGCAACGAGTAGCCGCGATCGGTAATGCCTGGCACTGCCATCACACGCTGCTGAATGCCGTCGAAGTCGATACGCACCATCCGGCCCGCAGGCATGGCCGGCATCGCGGCCGCGCGCGCCGAATCGGTAGCAGGTGTGGCAGCGGGCGTTGCGCGCGCGCTGTCATTACGCACGCGTTCATCACGCACGCGTTCGTCGTCGCTCTCCGGCAACAACGGGCTCGGCTCCGCACTGCTCAACACCGTGAGGTAGAGCGACTTGGTTTCCGGGTGGTCGTACGCCGACATGTCCAGCAACGACGTGTTCAAGCCCACGTTGGTGCTGGCAAAGAACCACAGGTACTTGCCACTCGCGTCCCACGCCGGATCGGTGGCGTCGGCCATGGCATCGGTCACCTGCTTGGTGGCACCAGTCTCCACGTCGTACATGTAGATCGCGCGGAACAACGACTTGAGACGCTTCGGATACGCGAGCCAGCGCGAGTCGGGACTCCACTTGGGAATCACCGACCGGTCGGCCATGAAGTACGGATCGGTGTCGGCGACCTTGGCCGCGCCCGTGGTGACGTCCACCACCCAGATGCGGAAGTGCGAATCCTGAAATGCAATACGGCGACCATTGGGCGACCAGGCCGGCGCATACGGACGGCTTGGCTCAGGCAGCGTGATCTCACGCGGCGGCGCCATCCCTTCCTGATTGGCGATATACAGTTTGTACTCGCCCGACTTGTCACCGAAGTACGCCACACTCTTTCCGTCCGGCGACCACGTGGGCAGAATCTCCGCGCTGCCACCGCTGTTCGTGAGATTTCGCACGTCGCCCTTCTCGGCGGGGATCGTAAAGATCTCACCGCGCGCCTCGACTGCGGCACGCTTTCCGGTCGTGGACAGCGCCAGCCCCGTGATGCGCGAAGACACGTCCTTCCACTGCGCCATCATCCACGGGAAATCACCGGCCGCGGTTATGCGAACAATCTTCGCACGGCTGGTCTTGGGATCGAGCTCGTGCACATAGCCCGCCTGCTCGAACACTACCGCACCCGCTCCCGCGTCCAGCGACTTCACATCGAAATCGGTGAACTTGGTCGCCTGCGCGAGTTGCTTCGACTTGGTATCAAAACTCCACACGTTCGACACACCATCGCGATCCGACAGGAAGTACACCACGTCGCCCACCCACACCGGATCCATTTCCTTGGTGCCCGCGAACGGTGTCGTGTCCACGTCGAACGTCTTCAGATCCATGATCCAAATCGGGCGATTCTGACCGCCGCGATAGTTACGACGTTCCTCATCCCACGAACTCGGCATGCGATACGCGATGCGACGGCCGTCCGCCGAAATCTTACCTTGATAGGCGCGCGGCATCGGCATCGCTTCTTCAACGCCGCCACCCATCGGCACCATCCAGAAGCGCGGTGCACCACTCGGCGCCCACGTCGCACGCGTACTCGCAAACACGATGTGCTTGCCGTCGGGCGTCCATCCTTGCACCACATCACCGCCCGGATGCCATGTCACTCGGGTGGGCTGTCCACCTTCCACCGGCACCGTGTACACATCGGTGTTGCCGCCGTACTCGGCGCTGAAGGCCACCAGCTTGCCGTCGGGCGACAACTTGGGATTCTGCGTCTGTCCCTGGAAACTCGTGAGTCGGCGCGCGGCACCACCGGCGCGATCGGCGACCCAGATGTTGTTGGCGTAAGCGAACGCGATATGCGACGCGCTCACGCTTGGCGTGCGCAGGAGTCGGGTGCCTGCGGCGGATTGCGCGTGCGCGACGAACGGAGACAGCATCGTCGTGCACGAAAGGAGCGACAGCAGTCGATTGGAGCGCATCGGCGGGGAGGGAGGGCGCAATGGAGAAAGAACCCAGAGCTACCCTTTCAAACTACGCCGCGACTTGCCCCACGGCGACGTTCTTCAACTCGCCCAGGAACCACGACCAGCCGAACGGATAGTCACTGACATCCGCCGTGCGCGTGAACCCGGTATGTTCGAACGTCAAACGCGTCTGCGTGCCCACGCTGTCGAGCTGAAAGCTGATGGTTTGCAGCGGCACCTCCGTGTCTCCGCGCCAGTCGGGCCAATCGAGCGTCAGCCGTTCGTTCTTTACGTATTCGAGAATGCGACTGGGGCCGCCGGCAACATCTTTGTCGGCAATTTTGTACTTCCAGCCGAGCGCGTACCGGCCACCCTCGCGCGGCTCGATCTCGGCCGACGTCGAGCCGAACCACTTGTTCACCAACTCCGGCTCGATCAACGTGCGAAAGACCACCTCGCGCGGCGCATCGATCATGATCACTTGCCGCACCACCGGCGCCGGATCGGAGAAGTCCGGGAGCGAAATCCCTGCACCGCCGGCCAGATGCGCAGCCAGATTGCCGAAACTGTAGCGCCAATAGTCGTCGATGAGTTCACGCTCGCGCGGAAACGGCAGTGTCCCCTCCACCGTGTGATGGAGCAACAAGCGACATCCCGCAGTTTCCTCGGAAAGCACGATCGACACCGTTGTGCTCACGCCAGCAATTGTCCACGAATACTCCAGCGTGCGGTCGGGCGTGCGGGCCACGATGCGCTGTGTTGCCTGCGCTCGTGAGGGCGTCTCCAGCGAATGCCGTCCCCAGAACGCATAGGGTTCACCTGCTGCACCACCGATCTCCACGTACTCGGCGAACCATTGACGCAGCGCCGCATCATCGGTCAGCGCCGTGAAGACCGCACTCGGCGACGCCGCCAGTTGCCACGAATGCTCATGGGTCCAGGACATGCACTACTCCGGCTTGTGTGGGCGAGCCAGCGTGGACTCGGCGACACGTTCGATGGCATGGAGACGGGCGCTCCAGACGACGCGATAGTGATCCAGCCAGCGATCGACGTCGCGGAGCGGAGTGGGATCGAGCGAGTACAGCCGGAGCTGCGCAGACCGCCGCTCCCGGACCAGCCCGGCCGTACGTAGCACACGGAGGTGGCGCGAGATGGCCGGCCGGCTGACCGGAAACAGTTCTGCGATCTCACCAGCTGACCATTCCCGTTCGCGCAGCGCTTCGAGAATCGCGCGACGGGTGGGATCGGCAATGGCGGAGAATACGGCGGGATCGTCTGTAACCATAGTGTTACGTAAATGGTAGCAGGTCGATTGCGCAAGGACGGTTGGACGGCGACGCCGATCCGCTCCATCTTCACCCCGCGAAGCGGCGGGCGTGCCTCCGCGTCCCGACCGACCATTTCCGGAGCGTCAACTGCACGCCGACTCGTCACCCGACTGGACGCCGCGCGAGCTCGAGATCCTGCAGGGTCTCGCCGCTGGGCGAAGCAATCGCCGCATCGGCGAGCAACTCGGCCTCGCCATCGACACGGTGCGTTGGTACAACAAGCGGATCTTTGCGCGACTCGGGGTCACGACACGCGCCGAGGCCGTGGAACGCGCGCGCAGCGCAGGTTTGCTCGACCGCGCCACGGAATCGGTCGCGGTCGCATGGTCACCGATTTCGTTTACGGAACGGGACGGCTGTACGATCGCGTACCAGGTCGTTGGCTCAGGTCCCATCGACGTGATCTTCGTGCACGGCTTTATATCGCATCTCGAAGTCGCGCTCGACCAGCCGGAATACGTCGCGTTCTTCGAAGCACTCGGACGTCACGCGCGCGTTATTATTTTCGACAAGCGCGGCACCGGGCTCTCGGACCGGAGCCAGGGAGCACCAGCGGTCGAGGACACGATCGGCGACATTGGCGCCGTGCTCGATGCCGTCGGTGTGTCGCGCGCGGCGATCATCGGCACGTCGGAGGGCGGCGCGGCGGCGGTACTCTTCGCGTCTATGTATCCCACACGCACGCGTTCACTGGTCCTGATCGGCGCCACCGCTCGTGTGGCACGATTCGGCGCGGAGCCGTCGTGGTCGCGCCCCATGGCACTGTTCGAGCAAACGATTGAACACTGGCGGCAGAGCTGGGGGCAGCCATCGTCGCTCGATCGGTTTGCACCGCTGCGCCAACACGACCCCGCGTTCCGGCTCTGGTGGGGACGCGCCTTGCGCTCCGCGTCCAGCCCCGCGTCGATCCGTGCGGTGATGGAATCGGCCGCGCGGGTGGATATTCGTGGCGTCCTGCCGGACGTCCGCGTGCGAGCGCTCGTGTTGCATCGCACAGGCGACCGCATCGTTCCCGTGGAGGCAGGACGCTATCTCGCCGCGCGACTCGCCAATGCGCGCTTCGTGGAGCTCCCGGGTGACGATCATGTGTATTTCGTGGACGGTGACGCGATGGTCCGTGCGATCATTTCGTTTCTCGCAACCCCTGAAGCAGACGCCGCGCCGGCATCGTGGGTCGCCATCATGCTGCAGATGGCTGGACGCGGCGCGCTGCTCACCGACGAAAAGCGCGCGATCCTCTCCGCCCACGCGGCACGGCAACTGCGCGAATTCGACGGTGGGTGGACGGCACTCTTCGACAGTTCGCAGCGAGCGATTGCCTGTGCACGTCAACTTGCGGCGTTGGGGCGCGGACGTACGGGCGCGATTGCCCTGCACGTTGGCGAATGCGCCCTCGACGACGGACGACCGCTCGGTGCGGCGCGCGCGGTGACCGATCGGCTCACAATGGGCGCGCCCGCTGGTGAGATCGTGCTCTCCACCACGCTGCACGACATTCTGAACGGAGTGCCGTTGCGTGTCACCCCACAACTCGCCGCGAGCACGAACGGCGAGGTGGGCGCGGTGGACGGCTGGGTACTGCACGCACCGGCCGACTGACGAACAACCGCCTGGAACACCGCCACCCAGAGCACCACCCAATACGGGTGGTGTGCGCCACCCATGCTTCCCCCGACTCTCTCGTCGAGCGCCGCGTCGCCTCTGACGTCGCGCCACATCATCCGACTGGAGTCTCCCATGAAGCCGTCTCTCAAGTTCGCGACGTTGCCGTTCACCATGCTCTCGCTCGCCTGCAACGGCTCACCCACCAGCAGCGCGCCCGGCGGCGCGGTATCGATCGCCGTTCAACAGGCGCTCACCGGGCAGACGACCAGCGCTGGCACCTTCCAGATGACCGGAGCGCTCGCGGACGCTGGGCAAACGACCGAGGAATTGACCTTCGGCGGCCCGCTCGATAAGTCGCCGGTGCCGGTGACCTTCGTGCGGCGCATGACCGGACGCGACGGCGTGATCGTGGTGAAGGGCGCCGCCACCCTGACCTTCTCGAGTCCCACGGCGGCCGCGCTTGCCGGTACATGGACCGTTGAGACAGCGACCGGCAAGTACGTCGGCTACCTGGGCACCGGTACACTCAGCGGGAACGCGAACTTTGGTGCGGTGCCGCCCACGGCGACGATTGCGTATACCGGCACGATTGCGAAGTAGGTGGCCGGCAGCGAAGAAAGCTTCGACACGGAATGAGCTCCTGCGCGGCGAATCGTCCGCGCAGGACGTACGTCAGCGTAGTGGCGCGACGCCTTGTACACCGGTCGACAGGTGGCGTCCTTCCCCATGGACTCGCACGGTGACGACGCGATAAAGACAAACGGGGCGGCCTCTCTCGCGAGAAGCCGCCCCGTCTTTGTGGTGGCAGAGTCACCCCTGCCTCACCCCCACATCCTCACCCCACCCACGGTGCCGCCCAGCAACAGCGCCAGCACCCGTTCCACCAATCTCGGCAGCGTCGCCTCGATGTCTTGCGTCATGTCATCCTCATCCGCATTCGCTGAAGCCGCACACGTGGCACTTCACACACCCTTCGGCGAACTCGAGCTGCGAGCCGCAATCCGGGCAGGTGCCCATGAACACTTCCCCGCCATGTGATCCGAAACCTTCCGTCTGCATCTGCTCGGCACCCACGATCGGGCGCGCAGGCGAAACATTGGCTGAGGCCGGCTGCGGCGCTGTGAGCGAGCTCACAGGACTCTGCTGGTTCGCGGCGAGGAGATCCTGCTGCACCCCCTGCTTCTCCCGCCACCACTGTTCCAGCGCAATACCCACGGCATCCGGCATGGACAGGACCTTGTTGGGTCCCAAGCCCACGGCGCGATCCGAGGAGATGCCACGCAACTGGCGGTGGATCTCCATGAGCGGAATACCACTGCGCAGCGCCAGCGACACCAACCGACCGATCGCTTCCGCGTCGGCCATGGCACTGCCGCCCGCCTTGCCGAGGTTCAGGAACAGCTCGAACGGCTGCCCCTTCTCGTCTTCGGTGATGTTCACGAACATGACGCCGAGCGGCGTGTCCTTGCGGATCGTGGTGCCGCGCATGACTTCCGGGCGTGAGCGCTTGGCCCGACGCGACGCGTTCTCCGCTTCGGCGCTGAACAGCGACTTTTGCGCCCGTTCCAGCTCGTTCTGCAATTCGGCGATCGTGCCCTGCAGCTCACCGTTCTCGCGCTTGAGCGTCGCCTCCGCCTTGGCATCGGCCGGCGCGCCATCGCGCTTGGCGGCCGCGTCGGTGGTGGCACCCGTGCTCAACACCTGATTGTCGCGCGAGCCGTCGCGGTACACCGTGACGCCCTTGCACTTGGCGTCGTACGCCATCTCGTAAATGGCGCGCACGTCTTCGACGGTAGCGGCCTGCGAGAAGTTGGTGGTCTTGGAGATGGCCGAATCGCAATGCTCCTGGAAGGCCGCCTGCATACGGATGTGGTATTCCGGCGAGATGTTGTTCGCCGTGTTGAACACCGCCTGCCACCTGACCGGCACTTCGGCATGCTTGACCGAACCCGTGGTCGCGATGCGCTCCATGAGTTCGTCGGAGTACCACCCTTCGCGCTTGGCGATGGCGACGAAATCCTCGTTCACATCAGGCATGCGCACCCCGGCCTGATTGCGCATGAACGCCACGGCGAACAACGGCTCCAGGCCGCTCGAGCAACCGGCGATGATGGAGATGGTGCCGGTGGGCGCGACGGTGGTCACGTTGCAATTGCGCAGCAGCTGCATGGGACGGATACGCTGTCCGTTTTCATCGCGCGCACACGTCTCGTCCGGGCCCCAAATCGACTGTGCCCACTCCGGGAACGGACCACGTTCGCCGGCCAACCGCTCGCTTTCCTTTTTGCCCTCGACGTCCACGAACTCCATCACCTTGCGACCCATCTCCACGCCTTCCGCGCTGTCGTACGGAATACCCATGCGCACGAGCATGTCGGCGAAACCCATGACGCCAAGTCCGATGCGGCGGATGCGCTTGGACAGCGCGTCGATCTCCGGCAACGGGTACTTGTTGACGTCGATGATGTTGTCGAGGAAGTGCGTGCTGATCGCGATGTCACGCTTGAACGCACTCCAATCCATCACACCGGCGTCGCTCACGTAGTGTCCGCAGTTCACCGAGCCCAGGTTGCACACGTCGTACGGCAGCAACGGCTGCTCACCGCACGGGTTCGTGGCCTCGTACGCGCCGAGCTTCGGCACCGGGTTGTAGCGGTTGGCTTCATCGATGAAGAACACGCCGGGCTCACCCGTGCGCCACGCGCCGAGGATCATCTTGTCCCACACGTCGCGCGCCCGCACCTGACCAGTCACTTCCTTGCTCACCGGATCGATCAGGTCGTAGCTCGCATCGGCCTTGAGCGCCGCCATGAACTTGGTCGTGATGCCGACCGAGATGTTGAAGTTCGTGATCTGCGTGAGGTCTTCCTTGCACGCGATGAACTCCAGCACGTCGGGATGATCGACGCGCAGGATGCCCATGTTCGCCCCGCGACGCGTCCCGCCCTGCTTCACCGCGTCGGTGCTGGCATCGTACAACTTCATGAAGGAGACGGGCCCCGACGCCACGCCGGTGGTCGAGCGCACCATCGAGCCCTTGCTGCGCAGGCGCGAGAACGAAAAGCCGGTGCCGCCGCCCGACTGATGGATGAGCGCCATGCTGCGCAACGTGTCGTAAATGCCGTTCTGCCCATTGGACAGTGCATCTTCCACCGGCAAGACAAAGCAGGCGCTCAGCTGTCCGAGCGGACGCCCGGCATTCATAAGCGTCGGCGAATTCGGCTCGAACCGACGCTGTGTCATCAGGAAGTAGAACTCCTCCGCCAACGCCTGCACCGCGCCATCACTCGCCCCGTACCGACGGTCCGCTTCCGCCACCACGGTCGCCACACGCCAGAACATCTCCTCCGGCCGCTCCACCGGCTTCCCGGTCTTGTCCTTGACCAGATAGCGCTTCTCAAGGACAGTCCGCGCGTTCGCGGACAACGTGACGGGTCCTTCCGGGGGCGTAACGGAAAAGGGCATTCGTGAAGCTCCTGCAGTTGGCGTGGGACGGGCTGCGCGGGCGGCGGCGGCAGCAATTGCGGCGCGACCCCGATTCGGTGTCGGGGGTCCGGCGGGACGCGTAGGTTACCGCGTTCGTGAAGCCGCGCAAGTCGCGTTGTAAGTGTCTACCCGACAACAGCTTGCACGTTGCATATCACGGAAGTGCGTGATCCGTCGCGTTATCCACCGACGAAACGCTCGGCGAAGACCCAACATCAATGTGACACCGCCGTTCGCACTATGATACACAACATGTACGTAAACCGCCGACTCGACAGTGGCGCAAACGTCCAGTTCACAACGACTTAACTCGGCGCACCCCTTCGGAAGTCGAACAGCATCGCCGCACCAATCCGACACGAGGTCAGCGGCGTGACACTGGCGCGTTAACGCCCGGTCGATGACCACTTGCCTGCTATCACATCGTAAACACGGACTTGCCTGCTCTCGCGCACTTTAGGGACGATTGATCGTCATTTTGCGGGTACGTTTCGGTGCAGAGCCCGTCCCACTCCGCTCTCAGACAGACGGAAATCCCGCTCGCTGGAGGTGCCGGCCACGTCCCCTAAAAGAACGAACCGAGACTGACGTACAGCGCCCCGCGACGTGCGATCCCGGACGGCGCGACGTACGGAAACGCGCTCCCCAACCGGAACCGGTACGGTTGGTCGTATTGCAGCGCGACGTCCACCACCAACTCCGCCCCCGCCGACGCCAGCCAGCCGTCCCGCACCCCCGGCCGCTCGCACACCCCGACACTGCCGCGCTGCGCCGCCAACGCCCCCGGACACCAGGCCCGCGCCGCGTCGGAAAACAGCGTGAGCGACAATCGGTCGACAAACAGCCCCAGCGGCGACGGCGCCTTCCGCAACATCACCAACGGCACACGGTATTCCGCGCTGCCACCCAGCGCGCGAGTGCCGCGCTGCACACCAAAGGGCACGCCGCGCACCGGGAACGTGCGTGACGGATCGCCCAACACGAGCCCCGGCACCAACTCCGCCGACACGCCGCTCACTCCCCCCACGCTGAACTCGGTCGCCGACCGGTTGTCCGCCAATCCAACGGCCGCGCGCATGGATAAGACATGCCGCGAAAACCCCGGCAGATCGAGCGGCACGTATCCGCGACCGATCGCGACACCGCGCCACGATCCGGTAGACGGCAGATCCTCGCGCCACCGGTACGACGTGTTGGTGCTGAGCGTGAACCCTTCTTCGAAGGCAACCGCCAGCGCACCGCGACGCACGGTGGACACGGTGCTGTTCACGAACAGCTGCGGATAGCGCGTGCCACGACGGAGCAGCGCATCGGGCGCGCCCAGCAAGGAATCGACGGTCGCCGTGAAGTCGCGCAGTTCGTACTGCGCTCCCACGGTCAGCGATGCGGACCGGCGAACCCTCGGCCGCGAAAACGTCGCCGACGCGGTCGCGAACCGACGGCGCCGTGCGATGCTCCCCAGCACGGTCGATTGCGTATCGGCCACGAGGAAGGTGGCGTCCCACGATTGCGACAACGACAGATCAAACACGGGAATACCCAGCCGCGCGTAACGGTACGCCACCCCGCCGTCCCACTCGCGCTGTGCAGGATTGATCGCCGCACTCGCCGCCCACGCATGCCGGCCCAGAATGTCGACACTACTCGATGACAGGCCGTAGGTGGCCTCGCCGAGCCGCCCCTGCCCGATCACCGGCAGCCAATAGCGCGGCACCAACTGCCGCCACGGTGCATACGCGGCTTCGGGCGCGGTTTGCGAAGTCAATGCCATGCGCGGTCGCGCGGCGTCCGGCTGCACTCGCACCACCGGTCCCGTGGTATCCAGCGCGGTCACCGCCAGATGCGATCCATCCACGCTGAATAGCATCGCCGCCACCAACCGCCCATCCGGCGACACACTCGGCTGATACACGCCGGTCGTCACGGCACTCGCCATGCGCACCGCCGCACGCTCGAGGCGCCAACTGGTGGTGTCCGGTGCGCTCAGCGAAGGCGCTTCATGCAGCGCCGCCGTCTCCAGTTGCATACGGCCACTACGATTGCTGGCCCACACCAACCGGTTGCCGTCGGGGGTGAACGATGGGCTGGCCACTATTGCACGCGCGCCGGTCACGATTTCCTGCACCACGCCCGTTGTGTCCAGCACGACGATACGCTGGTGCCCCGACGCGGTGAGCTGCACGGCCGCGATGCGTCCCCCATCGGGCGACCATCGCGGTTCCGCCCAGCTTTCGCCGTCACGCGCCGTGGCAAGCACGGTGATCGTGCCCATTGCCTGCACGCGTACGAGCTGTGTGCGCGCCGCAGACAATTGCACGGCAACGATCGCACCATCACGGCGAACATCAGGCATGGTCAGTCGCGCATTATGCGTGATGCGTTCCTCGCGTTCGCCGATGCCACGCCACAAATCCGAGCGCACGACGTACGGATCGCTGGCATCGGTCTGCGTAAAGACCACGCTGTCACCACCCGCCGGCACGTTCACATCGAGCGTGTTACGTCGCGCCACACGGTGTGCTTCGCCTGTGCGGACATCGGCGACGTACACACCCGTGACCTCGCGGCCGTTGCTCGCCGACCAGAGCAGACTGTCCGCGGTCAGCCAGCGCGGCGACTCTGCATAGAAGCCGAAGGGCGAGAGCACGCGCCAGCGCGCGTCACCACTGCTGTCCGTCACAGCGATTACCGCGGTGTCGTTCATCGGCAACGTGCCGAATAGCGACGAGAACGACGTGCCGAACCCTAAGCGCGACGCGCGATTGAGACGGAAGGGCAACAGATGGGTCGCTGTCTCGTCGACGAACCGCCGCATGCTCGTGTCACCGCCCGCCGCCGCGGCCGCGCCCATCATGATGGTGCCGTACGCGTATGCCGTGTTGCCGCGCGGAAAGCGCGACGTGGACAAACTCCAGCGCGAGATCGGCGGTACGGCGTGCGCGCGCGCCGCCGCAATCGGCGCAGCCTGAGTTTCCGCAGCGGTAAGTCGCCCTGCCCCCGTGTACTTGCTCTCGTAATACACGGCGAGCCCTTCCTTCACCCAACTCGGCGTGTACGCATTCGGAAAGAGTACCGGATTGCGCCCGAAGACTTTGCGTGCGACCGACCACAGTCCGCGCGCCCGATCGAGATGAAAGATGTGCGCGAGTTCGTGCGTAATGACGAGCGTGAGCCAGTCGTCGTGCTGTCGTAACTCCACCGACCCGATGGGCGGTACGGCGTACACCACAATGCGATTGGTCGGGAAGACCTGCGCGAAGCCGTTGCTGAAATCCACGTTGTCGGCGAGCAGCAGATCGATCGGTCCGTCGGGCGGCGCGAGCTCGGTCGACAGCGCCTCGTAGGCATACTCCGCGATCGCCGCCGCACGCCGCGCGAGGGCGAGCGACGCCTCGCTCCCTTCGACGCGGTAATGCACACGAAAGTGCGCCGTGGGTATGGTGCGTACCGTGCCGCGCGGATCGACCTGCGCCTGCAGCGGTGTACGCAACGTCAGCAGCAGCGCGATGGCACTGAGAGCGAGAGCCAGCCACACTCTGGCCCGCACGCTCACTGTTTCGCCAATTCGCGGAAGTACGCTTCGAGCCCCACCACAATCGCCTCGGCGTAGCGCTTCTGAAATGCGGGGTCGCGCATGGCCGCCTCCTGCTCGGGGAGCATGAGGAACAGCCCTTCGGTGAGCACCGCCGGATACCACGATGGTCGCGCCACGGCGAGGTTCTGGTAGTGCACGCCCAGATCACGCAGTCCAAAACGCGCGACGAGTTCGCGCTCGATCACGCGCGCCAACGGTTCGCTGTGCTGATGAAAAAAGAGCGTACTCGTGCCGTTGGCCGTGAACGGGTTCACGCCGTCGGGCAGTGCGTTCAGATGAATAGAGACGAAGGCATGCGCGTCGGCGCGGCGCGCAATGATGCCGCGTTCGAGCAGCCCCACCGGTGCCAACGACGTGCGCGTGAGCACGGGATTGGCACCGCGGACGCGCAGCATGTCCATCACCAATTGCCCAACGGGAAAGACGGCGTCGCCTTCGTAGAGTCCGGTCGGGCCGGTGGCACCGGCAGGTGGATGCCCCGGATCGACAGCGATGGTGAGAGCGGCCAGCGGATGCGCCGGATCGATCACCGGAATGCGGCGCACACGCAGCACGAAGGCGCGCCGTGCCTCATCCCACAGCGAGAGCCAGCCATAGACCGGACGCGACATGGTGAGCGTGAGGCGCACGCGATCGCTGGTCACCTGCTCCCAACTGATGCGGCGAATAAGGGTGTCGTTGCCGAATATCGGGGAGATTTCCGGATTCGCCTGCACGCCATACAGAGTCAGCGCGATGGTTTTGCCATCGGGTTCGACCATGAAGGCGGGCCGCTCGCCCATGGAAATCGCGACATCTACCCAATCGGCAGCGGGCGTGACGCGAATGCCGCCCGTAACGCGTCGTGGCCGCGCCGAGCCGTCAGGTAGCGCCTGCACATCACTGTTGGCCACCCAGGCATCCAGCGTTTCGTCGAGTTGTACGCGTGTGAATCCATTCTGCCGCCCGGTGATTTCGAGGACGGTGCCGGGCAGCAGCAGCCATTTGTACGTGCCATCTGGGATGGTGCGTGCGTTGACCACGCGATCGGTATCGCTCCCGACGCTGGCTGCGCTGCGGAGCACGCCGAGGGTGCGCACGTCGGGGTCGGCGAGTTCGAGGACCGGCATGGCGAGTCGTATGGTGTCGGTGCCGCGCGCGGCGACGAGCACGGCTGCGTCCGCCAAGCGGCGTCCAGGCACATCCGTCGCTAATGTCAGCGCGGCGTCAGCGTCTGGCGCCGAGTTCGTTCCGTATTTTGGAATATTCGACGCGTCGGCTCGACCACTTGCTGCCGCCAGCGCTGATGCTTGGGTGACGGCCAGCGGCAGCATGTTGCGTCGCGTGCCGTCTGCGTATTCCACCCAGAGGAATGCGTTGGAGGGCGCGCGTAGGCTGACACGCACCAGTTCGTTGGGGCGCGCGCGCGTGCGAGCGGTGGGTTGCAGCGAACCGCTGTCCACCCGAAGCCTGCCGATGGCCGGAAGTGGCGTGCGGCGGGGATAGCGTACGCGGATGGTGCGACGCACCGTGTCGGCCCCGCGCGTGACCACGACTTCGTATCGAGGGGATTCGGCCCCGGGGTTAACCAGCCAGGCCAGAAAGGCGCCGTTGGGCGCGACCGCGACGGGTGTGCCATTGATCGTCAGCGCAACGTCACCCGATCCCAGGCTGCCGAGTACAAAGTTGCTGTCCCGACTCGTGATGACCTGGTTGTCCGCCGGGTAGCGCACCCGCACATCGACAGGGGCGCCCACGACCGCCGGCACTTTGGGGAGCCCCGTGACTGCGGCAGCCGCCGCGGCGGTGCGCTGTGCTGACGGCGTCGGGACTCCGCCACCCGTGCGGGTGCCTGCGCACGCCATGGCCCCGCCGGTCAGGATCGTCATCGCGACCGCGACACATACGCGGCGCGGTCCCCGCTGTCGCAGGAGGGCGGGGCGGCCGGCGAGCGGCTGTTCTACTGGCATGGTCCTGGCGAAGACGTTTTGCATTCGGAGCAACCTGACGGCCGTGGATCGCCCAGTCCAGCGCCCCATTTGACCGAGCATGCGAGCACGGGTCATCTTTAGGATAGTGTTGCCCGGCACGGCCGTGGCGGGGCAACGTGGCTACATGCGGTAAAACCTACTGACGCCCCCGTCCGTAGGGATTCCACACCGTCCTCCGTTTGCACCGGCCCGCCATATGACGCTGTGACCGTCTCTGACTCGCAACACCCCAGACCAACCGCCGGCGCCGACCCTCGGGTCGTCGTCCGCGTGTATGCGTTGACCGACGTCGGACATACGCGTGACCACAACGAGGACACCTTCCTCGTCGCCGACCTCGAACACGGCACGCCGGTCGAGTTCGAGCAGCAGAGCAAGGAGCTTCCCGTCGACGCGCACGGTCTCCTGTTCCTCGTGGCCGACGGGATGGGCGGCGCGGCATCCGGCGAATTGGCCAGCGGCATGGCCGGCCAGATCGTCCTCAACACACTGGCGTCGTCATGGCAAAGCGAGGGCGCCCTTTCACCTGATGCATTCGCCACGGCGTTGCGTGTGGCCACTGAGACAGCCAACAGTCGCATCCACCAGTTCGCCAAGGAGAATCCGGAGCATCGCGGCATGGGAACCACGGCGACGTTGGCGGGGCTCTTTGGCGACCGCTTGTTTCTGGCGCAGGTCGGTGACAGCCGTGCGTATCTGGTGCGTGGCGGCGAGGCGAGGCAGCTCACCAAGGATCAGTCACTCATGCAGCGTCTGGTCGAGGCGGGTGAGCTGACACAGGAGGAGGCCGATGTCAGCGACCGGCGAAACATCATCCTGCAGGCGCTCGGTCCGGACGCGCACGTGACGGTCGATCTCACGCACCAGCAAGTCCGCCGCGGCGACACACTGATTTTGTGCAGCGACGGGCTGTCCGGCTTGGTACGCAACGACGAGCTCGCGCAGCTGTCGAGCGAAGTCCACGACGTGGAGGACTTGTGCCGGCAGCTCGTGGAGCTGGCGAATGATCGCGGCGGTCCGGACAACATCACCGTGATCGCGGCGCGCTTTGACGGCAGCACGCTCGCCTCGCTGACCGCAGGCGATCAGCATGGCTACACCACCTTCCCGATGGGCGACGAGCCGGAAACGGATACGGTCGAGCTGCATGCACCGCGCGCCACGATCAAGAGCGATCCCACGCCTCGCTTCGGCACGCCATTGCCTTCCGCCGCCGCGCTCGAAGCGGAGTTTGCCCGTGCGCGCGCCAGAGAAGACGAAGCCATTCTGGGTGCGCCGGAGGACGTCGTGGAAGAGCGGCGTCGCCGCGTGGCTCCGGTGCTCTGGTTCCTGCTGATGCTGGGCGGCATTGCGGTGGCCTGGTTCGCCATTCGCTTCATGATGAACACCAAATGAAAACGGCGTGACCTCGAGCTGAGGCGCGCCCGACCCGCCGCCTATCCCCGACGCGATCGCAACAATGTGCGCGCCGCGGCCTGCTGCATAACCCGGTCACCGCTCCACGCCATGATTGTGGGGACCTCCAGTCCGAGCTGCGTCGCGAAGCGCGGATCACCGAGTCCGACCAGCACCACCCCGCGTTGCAGCGCCGCCGCCTGCGCAATCAACTCGTGCACTGCGTCAACCGTCTCCGGCCGTAACGACGTGCGCACCTTGTTCGGCAGATAGTCCGCGAACAGTGCGATGACCAGCGGACCACCACTCGCGACCGTGGGCACCGTCGCCAATCGCGCATCGTGTCCGCCCACTCGCAGCGCTTCCGCAAGTACCGAGGTCGCATTGCCCGGCACCGATCCCGCGCCCGGTACGTCCAGGTCATCGTTGACGACCGCGACTTCGGTAACAGTGCCGAGGGCCGGCAGCGGGCCGTGCAGCACCTTGAGCACGCGATCGGCCAGCAGCGCGCCCCACGCGGTGTCCGCGCCACTCGGCCGGCGCCAATCGTTCGGCGGTGACGCCCACTGCGCCCACTTGAGCCGGCGCCGCACCGACTGCTTCACCCGCTCTGGCTCGAGGGTGCCGTCATCAAGCGCGCGTTCGAGTGCGTCCAGCGTCGGTGCGATGGCGCCGGGAGATAGCAACACATCGCAGCCCGCACGCAGCGCGAGCACCGCCGCCTCAGGTGTGTCACGACCGTCGGTCACACCGGGGAGCACCAACGCATCAGAGACGATCAGATTGTCGTACTTGAGCTGCTGTCGCAGTAGCCACTGCAGCATTTCGCGCGATAGCGTCGCAGGTAGTCGACTCGAATCGAGCGCCGGGTACGCGATGTGCGACGTCATGATGCTTGCCACGCCGGCCGAAATCGCGGCGCGGAACGGTTGCAGATCGACTTCCTTGATCTGATCGGCGGCGACATCGACCACGGGCATGCCCACGTGCGTGTCCGTCGTCGCGCGACCGCCCCCCGGAAAGCGCTTTGCACAGGCGAGCACGCCTTCCGCCTGACACGCCTCCACCCAGGCTTGCACGAGCGGCGCCACACGACGCGCCTCGCTGCCCATGGCGCGCGTGCCGAGCACCGGATTGTCCGCGAGGAGATCGAGATCGCAGACCGGCGCGAGATTCCAGTTCACGCCCATCGTGCGCGCCTCACGCGCAGTAAGCCGGGCGGCTCGACGCAGTGACTCCAGATCACCCGTAGCAGTAATTGCGGCGACGGGTGGCAATCCGGTTGCCCCCGCAAACTGCTGCCCGGCCCCGCGCTCGAGCTCCGCCGCGATAAGCAGCGGATGCCGCGACTTGAGCTGCAGCTCCTTCGCCAGCGCACGCACCGTGTCCTGCTCGCCGCCAATGAGCTGAAATCCACCGACGCCCACGGCGAGTCCTTCATCGATCAGTTCACGCGCCTCGGCGAATCCGGGACCCGGCGCCCAGCGAAGGGTCGGGATCAGAAGCTGCGCGAGTTCGCGGCGCGTTTGTTCACTCATCGCATCGGGTCAGAGATTGCACTCCAACAACATACTCGACGGACGGGCATGCATGCGACGAGACAGCGGACATCGCGATGCGCAAAATGCGAGTCAACACACGCGTCGTGCGGCGGCTCACGCCGCAGGTGTGTAGTCGCCGAGCGTACGCGCACCGCGCGCGCCCGTCGCGGAGGGAATGTTGCCAGGCCGTCCGGTGAGATGGAGGTACCCCATCAAGGCGAACGCCACGGCTTCCTTGGCCTCACCGTCGAAGAACAGCTCATCAAACCGCCGTATCTCGGGCGCGCGTCCGGGCAGCGACTTTGCCTCCCACGCAGCGAGCATTGCGTCGGCAATCGAGCGCACCAGCACCGGATTGCGCGCACCACCACCCGAGAGCAGCACCTGCGAGATCGGTTCGGCGATAAAACGTGTGTATTGCTCGGCGATGGTGCGCGCCGTGAGTGCGGTCGCGGTGGCGACCATGTCTTCGTCGGCCGCCCCAGCTGCGGCGCACGCTGTCATGAACCGCTCGACGTATTCGCGGGTGAACAGCTCGCGTCCCGTGCTCTTGGGAGGCTCCGCTTGGTAGAAGGGATGCGTCATCTCCTGCGCCACCACGTCGTCCAGTACGCGTCCGGCCGAAGCCAGCGCGCCATCCACGTCATACGGCAAGTTGGGTCGCCGCAGGCGCGTGACCGTGTCGATGATCACGCATCCCGGGCCCGTATCGAATGCACGGACGGACTGCAGTCCACCGCGGTCATGCGTGGAGGCGGGAGGCACGATGGTGACGTTGCCGATTCCACCCAGATTTTGCAGCGCGCGCCACTCGGTGTCGTGCGCAAAAAGCGCGGCGTCGGCCATGGGTACGAGCGGCGCCCCCTGTCCGCCGGCGGCGACGTCGCGCGCGCGGAAGTTGGAGACGACACTGCGGCCGGTACGCTCCGCGATGCACGAGGCATCGCCGATCTGCCACGTGCTGTGGCCGGGCTCGTGCCAGAGTGTCTGCCCGTGTGAGGCGATGGCCGAAATATCACTGCGTGCGACGCCTGCCTCGGCGATGGCCGCCAACGCCGCGTCGGCGAGCCAGTGCCCCATGTCGACGTGCAACCGACAGTACTCCTGCGCCGTCGCGGAGCGCATCGCGTCCTCGAGTCGGCGTCGTTCGTCGCTTCCATAGGGCCGGTGCGCGAACGAAAGCAAACGTGCCTGCGGACGACCAGTCGCGTCATCATGGAAATGCACCGTCGCCGCCGAAATGCCGTCGAGCGATGTCCCGGACATCACGCCAACCAGCACGGCCCCCTTGGTGAACACCGAGTGATCACGCGTCGCCGAAACAGGCTCGGCATGGTCGCTCACGAGGCGGTCTCCGCAGCGGCGTCGGCAGCGGGCATCGACGGGGGAGCATTCGGAATCACTCGGCGTATCACGCCGCCGGCGCTTGCCAGTCGCGACTCCGCGTCGGCAGCGTCTACCCCGAGCGCATGCATAACGATTGCCAACTTCACCGACGCGTTGGCGCGCTGGAGGAGTGCACGTGCGGCGTCGCGATCGATCTCGCAGACCATCATGACGATGCGCTGTGCGCGGTCGGTCAGTTTCACGTTGGTCGCGCGCAGATCGACCATGAGATTGCCGTAGCTCTTTCCGATGCGGATCATGGCGCCGGTGGTGATCATGTTGCAGACGAGCTTTGTCGCCGTGCCGGCTTTCAGTCGCGTGGAACCGGTAAGGATTTCCGGCCCGACGATTGGGAGAATGAGCACATCGCTCACCGCGCGCATGGTCTCCGGCGGTTCGCTGCAGGCGATCAGCGCCGTGCGTGCGCCGTGCTCGCGTGCACGTGCGAGTGCCCCGCGCACGAACGGTGTCGTGCCGGAGGCCGCGATGCCGACCACGACATCGCCGGCCGTGACGTTGTTGGCGTCGATCACACGCGCCGCTTCGTCCGGATCGTCTTCGGCCCCCTCGATCGGATTGCGCAGTGCGTGGTCGCCACCGGCAATGATACCAACGACCATGCGCGGATCAGTGCCAAATGTCGGCGGACACTCGCTGGCATCGAGCACGCCGAGTCGGCCGGACGTGCCCGCGCCGACGTACAGCAAACGTCGGCCGGCGCGAAAGGCCTGCTCGACATCGCGGATCACCTGTGCGATCGGCGCACGTTGGGTGGCCACGGCGTCGGCCACCCCCTGATCGTCGGCATTGATGAGGTCGACGATCTCTTCCGGCGACGCCAGATCGATGTTGACCGTGCGCGGATTGCGGCGTTCGGTGACGCGAGGATCCAGTGTCGAAGCGGACACGGCGATTTGTCTTGGGAAGCCTGCACATCGTCGGCTATCGCCGACTTGGCACCCCGGCTAACTTACCGGTCGCAATGAGCGAACCGCAAGCCAGATCAACACTTGGCACACGTTGGCGCACCCTCGGTGCCCCCCTGCCTCCAGTCGCCGCACGGCGCGCCTTTCGCACGCTGGCGTTCCTTTCGCTCCTCGTCCCGCTCGCACCGTCGGTGGCGGTGGCGCAGATCAGAGGGCGCGCGCCGCAGACAGTGAGCACAGGGCGCTGGTGGTTTTCCGGCGGGGCTGCGGCGCCCGTGCTGAGCACCATCAACGACGGCCCATCGCGTAGTCTCTGGCGCTTCGGCAACGACCCGCTCTGGCAACTGCGCGGCACCATCGAACGTGCGACCGATGCGTACACGTCCATTGGCTTGGCCGCGGCCTACGGGCTCGTCGACCTCACCGTCGCACCACTGCCGGGCGCGTTCAGCGCGCCACCGCAGTCGGCGCTGCCGACCGAGTGCGCCGTGAGCTGCGATGCGAACGTGCAATTGTGGTCGCTGATGGGGCAATTCCGGACGGGCGGCGGCACGGGCTTTCACACGCTGTTTGAGGCGACCGGCGGAGTGACCGGTTTCCGCAACATGCGTACGCGCGACTCGCTGGCCACGCCAATCGGTAAGCCGGTCGGAGGGATGGACGTGAGTGGTGCACTCGGTCCCGGCTTCGGCTACACGTTGTCGAACGGATTTGTTATTGCCGTGGTGCAGGATTTTGGCATCGGATGGCACACCAAGACCGACCTGCCAAGTGGCACAGGCCGCACGTGGCGCGTGCGCACGACACGGGCCAGTCTCCGCTTCGCCTTTTAGCGAGTAGCACGTCGCACACCTCCCTCCTCTTGCGAGTCTGCATGTCCGCCATGCTCCCATTCCGTTGCGCCGCTGTCGGCACGTTCTGTACGCTCGCCCTCGCAGTCGCAGGCTGCTCGCGTACTGGAGGGCTTGGCGGTCGTGCGAACGGCACCGGTGGCGCTTCGTCGCTCGCTGATCCGGCCATACCGGCGCGTGTTCAGGCCAGCTTTCCGGCCGGGTGGCGCTTCCCTTCCGGCGCGTCGGCGACCTTTGCCCCGCAGGCTATGGCCGTGAGCAACAGCCCGGAGGCCAGCGCCGCTGCTGCGGAAATTCTCAAGGCGGGGGGCAACGCGGTCGATGCCGCCGTGGCCTTGGGCTTTGCGCTGGCCGTGACCTGGCCCGAGGCGGGGAATATCGGGGGCGGCGGCTACATGATCGTGCACATGCGCGACGGACGCGAAGCGGCGATCGACTATCGCGAGATCGCGCCGCTCGCTGCCACGCGCGACATGTTCCTCGATGCGGACGGCAAACCGACGGACAAGAGCATCGTGGGGCATCTCGCGTCGGGGGTACCCGGTGCCGTGGCCGGCATGTCCCGCGCACTGGCGACGTACGGCACGATGTCGTTGTCGCAGGTGATGCAGCCGGCGATCCGTTTGGCGCGTGACGGCTTCGTGATTGATACGGCGCTGGCCGGATCGATCAGTCGCGGGCGCAGCTACGTGACCAAGGTGACGGCGAGCACGCCGTATTTCCCAGCGGGTGTACCCATCGCCGCCGGCACACGACTCGTGCAGCCCGAGTTGGCGCGCACGCTGCAGGCCATCGCGACCGACGGCGCGTCGGCCTTCTACGAAGGATGGGTTGCCGACTCGCTGGTGGCGGAACAACAGCGCGGCGGAGGCATCATCACGCGCGCAGACCTCAAGCGGTACGAGCCGGTGGTGCGCGCGCCAATCAAGACGACGTATCACGGCTACGCACTCGTCTCCATGCCACCGTCATCGTCTGGCGGCGTGACGACGGCGGAAGCGCTGAATGTGCTGGAGCAATACTCCGCGCTGCCGGCCTATGGCAGCACGCGATGGTTCCATCTGCTCGGCAGCGCATATCAACGCGCGTTCATCGATCGCAACGTGAAGCTCGGCGATCCGGCGTTCGTCAACGTGCCGCTGGCGCAGTTGACGAGCAAATCGTACGCGAAGGCGTTGCAGGGCACCATCAACGAGGCGCGCGCCACGCCGACGGCGGAGCTTGAGCCGCTCATGGCGCAGGCGGCTCGCGAGCCGACACACACCACGCACTATTCGGTCGTGGACCGATCCGGCAATGCGGTCGCCACCACCACCACACTCAACAACTCGTGGGGATCCGGCGTGTGGGTTCGCGGTGCCGGCTTCATGCTCAACGACGAGATGGACGACTTCGCGGTGCAGCCGGGCAAGGCGAACATGTACGGGCTCGTGCAAGGAGAGCAGAATGCCGTGCAACCGGGCAAGCGCATGCTGAGCGCCATGTCACCGACGATCGTGTTGGATCCAAAGGGCGGCGTCCTGCTGGTGGTGGGTGCGGCCGGCGGCCCGACCATCATTACCGGCACGAGCCAGGTGGTCCTGAATGTCATTCAGCATCGCATGTCGCTGGCCGACGCGATGCGTGCGCCGCGCATTCATCATCAGGCGTTGCCAGATTCCCTGACCTTTGAGCAGGGCGGCGTTGCACCAGCGGTGCTCGACTCGTTACGCGTGATGGGTCACGCCATGCGCATGCAACGCGCGCTGGTGAACGTGAACGCGATCATGCGTGTGAAGGGCGGCTGGGAAGGCGTGCCGGAACCGCGCCGCAGCGGCGGTGCGGTCGGGTACTGACCCGGTCGTCAACACAAACGCGCGCGTTACGTCTGGAGCTGACGTAACGCGCGCGTTTTTCGAGCGTCGAACCTACGGCGCAGCGCTTATGAGGCCGCGCGAATCGTCGCCGGCGCGTCGAGACGGACCGTGACCACCGCACCGCTGTTCAGGCAGGTGTCGTAGTTGGCTGTCGCCGCCGCTGCCGCCGTACCGGCTGCGGCACCCGCCGCTGCACCGATCACAGTGCCCTTCGTGTTCTTGCCGAGGATCTGACCGGCAATCGCGCCGATCACCGCACCACCGGCCACCTTCTTGGCGTCGGTGCCCTTGCTCGCGCTACGCACACGATCGGTGCCGGCGCTCTGCACCGTGCTCTCCACCGGATACGAGCGGCCACCGTATTGCACCGCGACAAGCCGAACGGTCAGCATGGTATTGTCGTTCTGATTCTGCGCCGTCTTGGCCGCCACGACTTCGAACGTCCCCGTGGCACCGGCCGGCACCGAGAGTCCGCTCGACGCTGTGACCGACTCCGTCAGATCGGCCGTGAATTTGTCGCCCACAGCAGTGGTGTTGCTGCAGACCTTCTCGTTGGCGGCGAAGCTCATGGTCGTTCCGGCCGCGATGGTGCCCGAGACCGGGGCCGGTGCAGCAGCAGGTGTCGGTGCAGGAGCGGGTGCAGCAGGAGCCGGACGCGGTGTGGGCCGCGGCGTTGGACGGCGCACCGGTGCCACGACGGCCGGTTCCGCAGCGGGGGCAAGTGCCGGCACATCTTCCAGCTTGGGCGTAGCGGCGGCGGAGTCCGTGGCCGCCATCGCCAGATCGCGACTCAGCGCGGAGTCTGCCGCGAGTGCCGACGTGTCGTTCTGCTTGTCGCCACAGGCGGCGAGAAACATTGCGCCAACGAGCGCCGAACCGATGAGTGCGAGCGTCGTGCGCGAACGTGGTCTATTTTCCATTGATGCGTCTCCTGAACGTGAAATGAAACAGTCCGTGCCAGCGCGCCACTCGCTTCGGCGTGTGCTCCCCTACTACCACCCGTACCGGCTGCAAGTTGCGGTGGGGCTGACATCGGTAATAATGGCCGCCGGATTGGCCAGTGTCATCCCGTCACTGCTGCGGCAGGGCATCGACGCCATGCGCGCCGGTGCAGGCGTCGGGCTGCTGTGGCGACTCGGCGGCGTGATGCTGGTCACCGCTCTGGCCAGTGGTGTGCTGCGTTTTCTCATGCGGCAGCTACTCAATGGCGTCAGCCGCCGTATTGAGACCGACCTGCGCCGCGACCTGTTCGCCCACTTGCTCCAACTCGACGCGAGTTGGTTTGTGCGTTGGCGCACCGGCGACTTGATGGCCCGTCTCACGAATGATCTCAACGCCGTACGCATGGCAACCGGCCCGGCGATCATGTACTTCGTGAATACCATTGCCGGGGGAGTCTTCGCGCTCGTGATGATGTTGCGAATCAGTCCCCTGCTTACCGGCGTCGCGCTGCTGCCCATGATCGGCCTGCCGATTCTCATGATCCGGCTCGGCCGACTCGTCCATGCACGATTCGAGACGGTGCAATCGCAATTCAGTCAGCTGTCGACGCGTGCGCAGGAGAATCTGGCCGGCGTGCGCGTGGTGCGCGCGTACAGACAGGAGGCCAGCGAGTCGGCGCGCTTTGATGCGCTGGGTGAAGGCTACCTGCAGGCGAACATGCGCCTCGCGAAACTCAACGGCATCATGAATCCCGGCTTTGCACTGCTGGCCGGTCTTGGCGGCGCAGTGACAATCGCGGTCGGCGGACGCCTGCTCATCGAAGGGCGGATCACCGTGGGTGGCTACGTCGCGTTTGGCATCTACCTCACGATGCTCACCTGGCCGTTGATCGCGCTGGGCTGGACGACCAACCTGTTTCAGCGCGCCGCTGCGTCGATGACGCGCGTACTCGAGTTGCTCGATGCCATACCGGTCGCCGTGACCAACGCGGGGCAGGCGACCTTGCCACCTTCCACAACCGGACGTACGCTCGAATTTCAGCAGGTGTGGTTTCACTACCCCGCCGCACTGGCCACCTCGGAGGATGGCGCCGCGCTCGACGCCGACTACACCACTGGCGACTCCGCCGGCCGCACGGCAGACGAATCGTCGACGCGGGGGCCGCGCTGGGTGCTGCGGAACCTGTCGTTCACGGTGCCAGCCGGGGGAACGCTGGCCGTGGTGGGGGCAACCGGATCCGGGAAGAGCGCACTGATGGATCTGATTCCGCGACTCTTCGACCCACAGCAGGGAGATATTCTACTCGATGGTGTACCTATCCGGACGCTTCCGTTGGAGACGTTGCGTCGCGAGATCGGCTACGTACCGCAGGAATCGCTGCTCTTCAGCGAGACCGTGGGTACGAACATTTCGTACGGGCTGGACGAACGCGACGCGGCCGACGGTGCGCAACGCGCGGTAGTCGAAGCAACTGCCATCGCACAGCTTTCCGACACGGTGGCCCGTCTCCCCGACGGATTCGACACGCGACTCGGTGAGCGGGGCATCAACCTGTCCGGCGGGCAGAAGCAGCGAACGGCGCTCGCGCGCGCGTTGGCCCGACGGCCTCACGTGGTTCTGCTCGACGATGCGCTCTCGGCGGTCGATACGCATACCGAGGCGGCCATTTTGGGCGGACTGCGCGGAGAGCTTGCGGGACGCACGACCGTGATTGCATCGCATCGAATCAGTACGGTCCGGGAGGCAGATCATATCATTGTGCTCGACGACGGCGAGATCGTGGAGCAAGGACGGCATGCAGAGCTGGTTGCGGCTGGCGGTCGCTACGCGCGCCTACTGCATCGCCAGCAGTTACTCGAGGACATCGAAGCTGGCTCCGACGCCGCCGCCTAGTTGGCGTTGGCGTCCCGGCCGTGGCGTTGTCGTCAGGCACGCGCTCGCACCGGCCTGAAACCTGCACAGAGGGCGGGCATGAAAAATCGACCCCTTGTCCTTGCGATTGTTGTCGCCGTGCTCGCCGCCGCCGCAGCATTGCTGTTGCGCGCGTGGCGACTGCTCAGCGCGCCGCGCACTGAGACGGAGTACCTTGGCGCGCCGGCAGCGCCAGGAACAGACAACGCGTCGCCCTCCTCGCGAGCGCAGCAGGACGAGCGATCGTCCGGCATCAACGTGCAGACCAAGGAAGGCGGTGTGGGCGACCTGCTGCATCGTCGGTACGAGATCAGCGTGCTCTGCGCGATGGACCGGAAGACTCTGCTGCGCACCATTCAGCGGAACATCACGACGCTGTCGCCAGCCGCGCTCGCGGAGTTCGAGAAATCGTCGGGCAGTGCAAACGAGATGGCGGTGGACGACGAGTACCACATCTCGATGCTTGGTCCGTGGAACGGTCGCGTTCGTGTGAGTGAAATGACCGAGGACTCGTTTACGCTCGTGACGCTCGATGGGCACCCTGAAGCGGGCCACATCACCTTCAGCGTGCTCGACGAAGTGGACATGCCGGGTTCGCTTCGCGTACGCATCGATTCGTTGGCGCGCGCCAGGGATCACACCGTCAACCTTGCGTACGACTCGCTCGGCGTGGGAAAGCAGGTGCAGACCGAGGTTTGGGTAACGTTTCTGCAGCGTGTCGGTGAGCTCGCCGGCGCGACCGAGTCTCTTGACGTACGGGTCACGACGGAGCGGCACGAGGACGAGCCGACGCCGCACGGCGGGTCGCGTGACTGAGGGCGTGCACGTCGACGACAGGCTGCTCGCCAGACTCGCCGAAATCAGCGCGCTGGAACCCACAATCGATGTGGCGAAACGCGACAGCTACACGGTAACGAACGGCTGGCACGTGGACGCACGGGAGATCGCGTTGCCCGCCGAAACTGTAGGTCCCGTTGCGCCGGACGGGAGCTTCGCAGCCGCGTCCCGCATCCTGCTCGAGTACGCGTTTCCACCGGCGCGACTCATTCGAGGTCGATTCAATCCGCAAGTTCCGCTCGCGGAACGCACGATGCTGCTGACCGCGAAGTTCTTGTGGATGACATTCGAGCTACCGGTTCGCGTCACCCGGGTGCTCGACGACGTGCGGGCAACCGACCGCGGACCAGAGCAGCGCTGGGGGTATAGCTACCAGACGCTTGCCGGTCATCTCGAGCGCGGCGAGATCACGTTCGAAGTGGCCAAGCTACTCGAGTCGGGTGCAGTGCATTTCCGCATCAGCTCATTCTCTCAGACAGGACACATTGCCAACGTCTTCCACCGCATCGGCTTTCGCATAGTGGGACGGCGACTGCAGCGACGCTTTGCGGAGGAATCGTTGCGCAACATGCGCACGATGGTGCTGGCGTCCCTCGCGAAAAGCGCTTCATAGCGACCGTTCACCTCTGAAACATTCGAGGATCTCGGTGTCGCGGCCTACAAACGTTCCAGCAGGAAATCGGGCGTCAGCGGTTGCAGCATAGCCGCCAGACGCTCGAACCAGCCGGTCAACATCAGCGCACCAACGACGATGAGGAGTACGCCGGCGACCCGATTGACGGTGCCGAGATGTGACTTGAACTTGAGAAAAAACGCCAGAAACCGTTCGAGTAACAGCGCCGCCAACAAAAACGGAACGGCGAGTCCGGCGGAGTAGAAGGTGAGCATCATCACGCCATGCGACAGCTCGTTCTGCGTGGCAGCGAGCGCCAGGATCGCACCGAGCGTTGGTCCCAGACATGGCGTCCAGCCGGCACCGAACGCCATGCCGACCACCACCGTGCCGAAATAGCCCAGCGGCTTGTCCGTGAGGTGTACGCGACGCTCCCGTTGCAGTGCGCCGATGCGCAGCACACCGAGCATCCACAACCCCATCACGATCATCAGTACGCCGCCGACTTTCGCGATCCAGCCGCGATACGCAAGCATGAGCTGACCGAACGCCGTCGCACCGGCACCGAGTGCGACAAAAATGAACGAAAACCCGAGCACGAACAGCAAGGCATGCACGAACGTGGTTCGCCGCGCGCGCGAGACGTCCTCCAGGCCGAGGCCCGTGATGAACGTGATGTAGCTCGGGACCAACGGCAGCACACAGGGGCTGAGAAAGCTCAGCAATCCTGCGCTGAACGCGACGAGGATCGTCAGCGATTCAGGAGCCATGTGCTCCTAACGCGTGCGTGCCGAGCCGCGGCGACAGTTGCCGCACAGCCCGTAGATGACCAACCGGTGCCGCTGCCGTGAGAAGTCATGCGTCTCGGCCAACAGACTGGTCATGCGCTCGAGTCGTTCATCGCGGAATTCGGTCACGCGGCCGCAGGTGGTACACAACAGATGTTCATGATGCGGTACGCCACGCGCGGCTTCGTAGCGTTTAAACCCCTCGCCGAAATCACGTTCGACAACGAGCCCGCTGCGGACCAGCACTTCGATGGTGCGATACACCGTTGCCGTGCCAGCATTGGCGCCGTGCGTACGGAGTTCCTTGGCGACGTCGTCCGCAGACAGATGCCGGTCGGTGCCGAGTATGACGTCGGCGATCGCCAACCGCTGCGCGGTGACGGGGAGATTGTGATCACGCAGATAGCTCCGGAACGCTTCGCGACCGGCTTCACGGCTCTCCATCGTCGCCGCGTCGTGGGTCACCGCACGACGCCGGGATCGAGGCGCAGCGCGCGGGCGAGCTGCGCCTGCGTGAAGCGGGTGGTGTCCGACTCTTCGCCGGCGCGTCGCTGTACACCGCGCACGACCATTTCCACCGTGATAAGCGGCGCCTCGGCTTCCGCGACCACTTCAGACTCCCACTTTCCGCGTTCGGGTCCCTTTTGGACCAGCCGGTAGCGCGCCGTATAGACCGTGTGGCGAATGACCTGCGCCGTCGGCTCCGCCCCGTCCGCTTGCGGCACCGGTTCGACATGGACCGGTTCGACATAGTTGGGATCGACCTGATCGGGATCGACCGAAGCCAGTGCTTCGTCCGCGGGTCCGGGGATCTCGGAGAGATCCTGCTCCGACGTGCCGTCCGCCGCGTCATCCGTGGCGTGGTGCTGGCTGGACGTGTGCGGTTCCGCCTCCAACGCCGTCGGGCCTTCTGCGAGCGGGAGCGGCAACTCGATAGGCTCGGGATCGAGGACGATCTCCTCTCGCGCGGCGATCACGGCGATACCGGTTTCCACGCCGCCCTGCCGAAGCGGGGAAAACAGATGCAACTCCTCGATGCGGTCGAGCGGCACTTTTGTGAGCAACGACTTGAAAAATCGCTCCGTAATCTCCGAGATCGGCGCGTCAGCGCGGTCCGGCACGACGACGCTGGCCACCAGTTCGCTGGCCACCAGTTCGCTGGCCACCAGTTCGCCGGCGACCGGCTCGCTCGCGGACAGATCGGTGGTCGGGATGTCGGCCTGGTCGTCGGGCGAAGCGGGGGAGCTCATCACGGTGCCTGGAAATATGGGAAACGCGGGACGGACATCTGGCGACCGGCCCGCAGGGAAGATCACTGGCACGACCTGCGCGGTTCAAGGAGCCCCCTACAAACTTCACTGGGGTACCTTTATCTTAGCACTGTAATATAATGGCCAAATGGTGCGGCCACGACCACTCGATCATACCCCTGAGGTTCCAGATGCGCGCATTCCGACTTGCTGCTGTTGCTCTTGTGGTCCCGATGCTGCTGGCGGCGCGTCCGATCGCTCCAAAGCCTCACGTCATCGACAAAGCGCACAGCGAGATCAACTTCGTCGCCGACTCGCGCCTGCTCAGCGCGCACGGCTTCTTCTCCAAGTGGGATGCGGACGTGCAGGTCGATGCGGAGAATATGGAGGCGTCAACGGTTTCGCTGACCATCGACGCAACCAGCATCGACACCCGGGTGACCCGTCGTGACGAACACCTGCGCAGCCCCGACTTCTTTGACGTGGCGAAGTTCCCCGCCATCCTGTTCAAATCCACGGCCGTGAAAAAGACCGCTGACGGCAAGCTCGATATCACCGGCGACCTGACGGTGCGCGGCGTGACCAAGCGTATCGTCGTACCCGCCACCATGGTGTTCTACGAGAAGGGCGCCGGCCGTTTCCGCGGCCAGTTCACCATCAACCGCAAGGATTTCGGCGTCGCGTACAACTCGACGGTGAACCCGATCGAAGACGCCGTGCAGGTGCAGTGGGACATGTCGCTCAAGGAGCCGGCCCCCGCGAAGTAACGCGCGCGATCCATGCAGAAAAGTGTTCAACAAAGTGTTCACGGAGGACAGCAGCTGCTGTCCTCCGTTTGCATTGGGGCCCTACACGCCAACCTGCGACGCAGTCGCCACGATCAGGGTTGCTGCGCGCGCTAAAGTTTCTGCCGGCTGGACGAGGGATACGCGGAAATGCCCGGTACCAGCCTCCCCGAAGGCGAGACCCGGTGTCACGACGACGCCCGGCCCATCCAGCAGCGCGTCCACCCACCCCCAGTCGTCGTACCCCGCGGGCACAGGCAACCAAAGGTACATCGTCGCATTCGGCGCAGGGACGGCCCAGCCGGCGCTGTTGAACGCGTGCACCAACGCGTCTCGACGCGCCCGGTATTCGGCCACCACCGGCGGCACGATCGACGCGTGGTGCGTGAACGCGGCGGCGCCGGCCTGCTGCGCCAGCGTGGAGACGCCGTACCCGACATTCGCACGGTACTTGTCCACCGTGTCGATCGCCTGTGCGTTACCGGCCATGAAGGCGATACGCAGTCCCGCCATGTTGAAGCTCTTGGAGCAGGTGTGCAACTCCACCGCCACCCGCGACGCGCCCGGCACCTGAAAGACGCTCGGCACGACGAAGCCATCGTACGACAGCTCGCTGTATGCCAGATCACTGACCAGCAGCAGCCCGTGCCGTTCCGCGAAGTCGACCAGCCGCGTGTACTCGGCCAGTGGTACCGTGGCGGTGGTAGGATTGCACGGATAGTTCACGATGAGCATGCGCGCGCGCGACAGCGCATCCGGCGGAACGGCATCGAGATCCAGACGGCCGTCGGCCAGGATGGGCACCAACACCGGTGTCGCGCCGGCCAACTGCGGCGCACGTGCGTACACCGGATAGTAGATCTCCGGAATCAGCACGACGTCGCCCGGATTGCAGTGCGACAGGACGAGTTCGGCGATGCCTTCTTTGGAGCCCGCAAGCGCGATCACTTCACGCACCGGATCGAGCGTTACGGCAAAGCGCTCGTGCATGTACTGCGTCACCGCGCCCGTAAACAGCGGACTCCCTTTGAAGTGCGGGTAGCCGCTGAGCGAACGGTCCGCAGCGGCGCGCTGCATCGCTTCGATGACCACGGCGGGAATGGCCTGGTCCGGGCTGCCGATTCCCAGATCGATAAGGGTACGTCCGCGCGCCTTGTGGGCAGTGCGGCGCGCGTCGAGCTCCCAAAAGATGTAGGGCGGTATGGACTGTAAGTGATGCGAGGTCATGCCAATCAATCGGTGAAAGTGGCGCGGCGCGTGGCGCGGGAGAAGCCCGTGAAAACTAGCACAGCCCTATGAACGGGCGGGCTTTGGGAGCTACAATCGTCCACGCCTACAGCAGAGCGACGGGGTCCCGATCGACGACCAATCGCAGGTCTGCCACGCGCGGCACCGGACACTTCTCTGCCACGTAGCGCGCGACGCGCGTCATGGTGGCCGGCCGGGACGACTTGAGCAGGAAGTGCCAGCGCCAACGATCCTTCATCCGATCAATCGGGCACGGCGCCGGTCCCACAAGTTCGAGGTCGCGCACACGCGCACGCTCGATGAGCTGCCCCACCCAGGCGGCAGCCGCCGTTGCAGCAGCGGCGGTCTGCGCTTGATCGGTGCCGCTCACGATGACATTCGCCAGGGCGACAAACGGCGGGTACTCCGGCGAACGTCGTGCGCCCAGCTCCTCGCGCACGAATCCGAGATAGTTGTGCGTAACCGCGTGCACCACGGCGTGATTGGTGGGCATGCGCGTCTGAATCAACACCTCTCCACCCTTGGGTCCGCGTCCCGCGCGCCCCGCCACCTGACTGAGCAACTGATACGTGCGTTCCGACGCCCGAAAGTCAGGCAAGTTCAAACCGGTGTCTGCGTCCACCACGCCAACGAGGGTCACGTTCGGAAAGTCGAGTCCTTTGGCGATCATCTGCGTACCCAACAGGATATCGACCTCTCCTTCGCCCACCCGATCGAGAATGGCCGTATGCGCCCACTTGCCGCTGGTGGTATCAACATCCATGCGGGCAATTCGAGCCGACGGGAAGCGCTCTGCAACAATGCGCTCCACTTGTTGCGTGCCGAGACCGCGCCGTCGCAGGGTTTGCTCGCCGCAGCGCGCGCAGTTGGTGGGGACCGGCTCCTGATGCTGGCAATAGTGACAGACGAGCGCTTCGGGCACACGGTGGTACGTGAGCGAAATGCTGCAGTGCGGACACACCTGCACGTCGCCGCAGCCGGCACACTGCATGTACGCGGAGTAGCCGCGCCGGTTGAGCAGCAACAGACTCTGCTCCCCGCGCACGAGTCGCGACTCGATTGCCGCGGCGAGAACGGGGCTCAGCACACCCATCGACTCATCGAATGGCGCGTTGGGTGCCCGCGCCGCCACCGATTCCCGCATAACAATACGCATGTCGACCAACTCGACGGTCGGGAGCTTGGCGCCGGCCGCGCGATCAGGCAACGAAAGTCGCACCGACGATCCGCGCTCCGATCGCTCCCAGCTCTCGAGACTCGGCGTCGCACTGCCCAACACGACGATTGCGCCCTCGATACGTGCGCGCACGATGGCGGCCTCGCGCGCGTGATAGCGCGGCGTCTCCGACTGCTTGTAGCTCGACTCATGCTCTTCGTCCACAATCACCACACCGACACGCTCGAGTGGCGCGAACAGCGCCGAGCGCGCGCCGACCGCAATGCGTCGATCACCGCGACGCAGCGAGTTCCACGCATCGAAGCGCTCGCCATCGCTCAGCGCGGAATGCAGCACCGCAACATCGTCTCCGAAGGCACCGCGAAACCGATCGACTGTCTGCGAGGTAAGCGCGATCTCCGGCACTAACACGATCGCCGTGCGACCCTGCTGCCGCAGCACCGCGCGCAGCACTTCGATGTACACCAGCGTTTTGCCGCTCCCCGTGATGCCGTGTAGCAAGAATGTCTGCCCCGGCTCGCCGGCGAGGATCGCGTCGATCGCGGCCCGCTGCGCCGCGCTGGGCGTCGCGGGTGGTGCCACGCCCGCACGATCGGCAAATGGGTCACGCTGCAATATCTCATCGTGCACTTCCACCAGGCCGCGCTTGGCCATGGACGCAATGACGCCGGCGGTGCAGGAGGCTTGCTGCAGCAGCGCATCGAACGGCGCCACGCCACCTTGTGCTTCCAGCAGGTCATAGACCACACGCTGCTGCTTCGCACGGGCGAACGTCTGCTCCCGCTGCAGCAGCGACGGCAACTCTTGCACGACACGCACCACGCGTCGCGTCTTGACCTTCGCCGTGGGGGACTCTGCCCCGCTCAGCGCGGCGGGGAGCATGCCGCGAACCACAAGACCAATGGGAGCGGCATACCATTCTGCAATCCAACGCGCAGTCGCGACCAGCGCAGCAGGCAGCGAGGGCGTATCGTCCACCACCGCGAGCAGCGGCTTGAGGGTGACGCCGGGCGGCGGCGATGTCCGTCCGAGACAAATGCCGATTTCGCGCTTGTTCCGAAAGGAGACAAGTACGCGCGCGCCAACTGCAATCGAGGTCGCAATACCCGCTGGCACCGAGTACGTGAAGGTACGGAAGAGCGGCACCGGCAGCGCGACTTCCACGCATTCCGCCGCACCACCGAGTGCTACGGCACTTATGAGACCCGCGTCCCGCGGAGCGTCGTCGGTCGCGGGTTGCTGCGGGACGTGGCCGGTGCGGTCTATCGCCGCTGCACGCCGAGCCCCGGCGCCTCGCTCAGTGTAACACGGCCGTTCGGAATGCTCGGTCCGGAAAACGGATCGTCGGCGAGAAGCGTCGCCCCGTCAAAGTCGGCGTCATCGAGCAGGGGCGAGAAATGCGCGGCTGCCGCGATACCGAGCGTCGTTTCGATCATGCACCCGCACATGACCCGCATGCCGTGCGCGCGCGCCACCGCGATCATGCGCACCGCTTCACGCAGGGAGCCGCATTTGGCCAGTTTGATGTTGATGCCATCGACCGCGCCGACAAGTCTCGGGATGTCTGCCGCCACGATGCACGATTCATCTGCGATGACGGCGATCGGCGAGCGCTCGCGCACGAAGCGCAGCCCGTCGATATCGTGTGGGGCGAGGGGCTGTTCGAGCATGTCCACCCCGTACCGGGTGAGCGGTTCGAGCATTGCCAGCGCGCCCTTCGGCGTCCAGGCGGCATTGGCATCCACACGCAGTGTGGCGTTCGGCGCCTCTTCCCGGACGATACGTACGATCTCTGCGTCGCGCGCCGTGCCCAGCTTGATCTTGAGAATCGGATACGCGGCCGCCTCACGCACGCGTGCGCGCAGTGTTTCGTCGTCGGGGGCGATGGCGATCGTGAAGCTGGAGGTCGGCGTGGTCGTGCCTGACAGTCCGAACAGCGAATACAGCGGTACGCCGAGTCGTTTGGCGGCCAGGTCGTGCAATGCCGCACTGATGGCCGAGCGTGCCGACGCGTTCCAGCGCATCGCCTTTTCGAGCTCACGTTCGACCGCATCGATCGACCAACCGTCCGCGTTGGCGAGGATCGGCTCGTAGTGCCTGAGTGCGGCCATCACGGTGTCCGCAGTCTCCCCGTAGAACCGGCTCGGTGCCGCTTCGCCCCATCCCTCGGAACCGTCTGCATCCTGCAGCCGCACCCACACCACACGAAACTCGCTGGTGCCACCGCGTGCGATGATGAACGGATGCTTGGTGTGGACGGTGAGAATTTCGGCGAGCAGTCGCATGTCAGGGCGGGGTGAGTCCGAATGGTCGTGACGAACGGGCGGCGCGCTGGTCAGACGCCGTGCCGGTCCCGTTGAGGAACGTGAGCAGGGCGTCTGCGAGTTCAAAACCGCGGTCGTAGCGGTCTAGCGCCTGTTTGGCCAGGCATTTCACAACCATCGCACTCAACGCCAACGGGATCCTACTGTCCATCTGATCGGGCGGCACGGGGACCTGGTGCACATGCTTGTAGCCAACGGCGTACGAGTCCTCGCCGTCAAAGGGAGGCGCACCGGTCAGCATCTCGTAGAGCAGCAGGCCCACGGCGTACAAATCGCTTCGACCGTCCACGAGCTTGCCCATGGCCTGCTCGGGGGACATGTAGTGCGGCGTACCCATGGCACGGCCCGTGGCCGTCAATCGTCCGTGAAAGCGCGCCGTTGCGATACCAAAATCGGTGAGCGCGACATTACCGTCTTCGTCGAAGAGTATGTTGTCGGGCTTGATGTCGCGGTGCACGATGCCATGTCGGTGTGCGTAGTCGAGCGCGCACGCCACCTGCACAGCGATCGACGCGGCGACCGTCGGTGCGATGGTACGCTGACGCGCGAGCCGGTCGGCCAGCGATCCGCCGGCATAGTACGGCATCACGAGATACTCGATATGTCCCGCCGCGCCCATGTCTGCGATGGCGCAAATGTAGGGATGTACAAGACGCGCCGCGGACTCCGCTTCCCGACGGAACCGCTCGCGCATTTCCGGGTCGTCGGCCAGAGTGCGGTGCAGCACTTTGATGACCAGCGGACGCTCCAGCACCGCGTGGCGTGCGAGGTACACGTGCGCCATGCCGCCGCTGCCCAACCGCTTGACGATGGTGTAGCGGTTCCCCGTCGCCTGACGCAACGCACGCAATTCGTCATCCGGTACATCCAGCGGTGGCGCCGTGACTTCGGGCAGCGCGACGCCGCAGCGCGTACAGCGAGCTGCCGCCGCGCGATTCCAGGTACCGCATTCAGGACAGAACATGGCCGGGTGAACGCGGAAGGTGATGGGAGGTTGCGTGCATTCGCATCAGAGCAGTTTCCGCCAGCGCAGAAAAATGAGCAGCGCAAAGCCAAGGGCCAGTTGCAGAAACAGTAATGCGAGAAAACCGTGTGGCCACGTTTGAAAAGGAATGGTCGTGAAGTTCATCCCCCACATGCCGCTGACGACCACGAACGGAATCGACATGGTCGCCACCACGGACAGCGCCTTGGTGGTCGCGCCGAGCCGGTTGGAGACTTGCGTGAGGTACGAGTCCATCGTGCTGCTGAGGAGATCGCGGTACGTGTCGAGCGCATCGTTGATGCGCAATACGTGATCGTAAATATCGCGGAAGTAGAGCTGCACATCCGGCGCCAACAACGTGCTCGGCCGGTTGGTGAGCACATTCATGACTTCGCGCGACGGCATAAGGTAGCGACGCAGCGACAGCACCAGCCGCTTCACGAGAAAGAGGTCGCGCAGCGCTGTGTCGTCGAACTGCACGAACACGCGCTCCTCGAGCCCATCGATGAACTGATCGATCTGCGACAGAATCGGGAAGAAGCTATCGATCGTGTCGTCGAGAATCGCATGGAGTGCCCGATCGACGCCGCGCGTGAGCAAGTCGGGCGAGCGACGCAACGTCTCGACCACGCGGTCGACCGATGGCATAGGGCCGGCGTGCACAGTCACCAGATAATGCGAGCCAAGGAAGCAATAGAGATCCTTGGTCTCAAGATCGTACGGATCGTCCGTATTTTCGGCGAGTGCCACACCACGGATGATGATGAACAGATAGCCGTCGTACTCTTCGAGCTTGACACGCGAACTCGGGTTGAGCGTGTCTTCAATGGCCAGCGGATGGAACTTGAAGAGCTTCTCGAGGAGCGCGTGCTGCGATCGCACCGTCGAGTCGATGTCCATCCACAGCGGCCCGCCGCTGGCAAGCAGCTGCGGGATTTCGCGCGGGTGACAGTCCACTACGTTGCCGCCATCGAGTGCACGATAAATGGTGTGCGGCAGCGCATCGGCGGTAACGGGCGTCACGGGAGACACACGGCGCTGCGCGGCGAGCGCAGAACGGTGGGCTGCGGAGGGAGCATCATCGCGTCGGCCATGTCGGAAGCTACCCGTCGTCAAGCGCCCGCAGCAAGGCGACGGGGCGATCGCG
Source organism: Gemmatimonadales bacterium (assembly GCA_038234895.1). Taxonomy (GTDB): domain Bacteria; phylum Gemmatimonadota; class Gemmatimonadetes; order Gemmatimonadales; family Gemmatimonadaceae; genus Gemmatimonas. Next base: position 34,187 of record JBBQSM010000002.1, on the reverse strand, counting down.
CAGGCTGGCCCTACCGGAGCGCGTGCAAGTGCACCATGACCGCTTGCGCAACGGCATCCGGCGCGTATCCACCTTCCAGCGCACTCACCACGCGGCCGCCGCACCAGCGCTCGGCGCGTTCCACCAGTGCACGGGTCATCAGGCGGACATCGTCGAGGGTAAGCGTGAACGCGCCCAGTGGATCGCCTTCGAGGCAGTCAAACCCGGCGCTGATGAGCACGAGGTCCGGCGTGAAGTCGGTCGTGGCCGCATCGACCGCGGCGAGCAGCGCCTCGACGTAGCGCGCGGACGGGAGCGAGGGGGACATTGGCACGTTCCAGACATTCTGGTGCGGCCCCCGATCATCCGCGGCCCCCGTTCCCGGATACCACGGCCACTGGTGCATGGAGACGAAGTGAATGCGGGCGTCGTGCTCAACCAACGCCTGCGTGCCGTTTCCATGATGTACATCCCAATCGACGATGAGCACGCGCGCGCAATCGGCGCGGCGGAGGGCGTAGTGCGCCGCGATCGCCACGTTCCCGAAGACACAGAACCCCATGGCGCGATCCCGCAGCGCATGATGACCGGGCGGTCGCACGGCGGAGAAGCTGCGGACAGCGCGTCGATCGAACGCCATGTCTACCCCGTCGAGCACACAGCCCGCGCCCGCTGTGACCGCGTCCCACGAGCCTTCGCTCACGACCGTGTCGGGATCGAGCCGTCCGCCACCGGCCTCCACCATCTGTCGCACCTGCGCGATGTATGCGACATCGTGCGCCAGTGCGAGCTCGTCGGCCGTGGCATGGCGTCCCTCATGATGCAGCAGCGCCTCAAACAACTCCGGCTCATAGCGAAGCGCGCGCGGAATAGCCCGTAAGCGGCCGACGTGTTCCGGATGGTTCCATCCGGTATCGTGGCGACCACAGTCGGAATGCGAGATGAACGCGATCGGGGTAGTCACCACGTGACCCGGCGAAAAGCATGAATGGACTCCGCAGCAGCACGAAGATTGATCCTAGCACATGCACTCATGGGGCACCACGCACACGCCGTGCGCGCCATTCCACCAACAGGGCGACTGCAGCCACCGCGAACCACAGCCACGTCGCGCGCCACCAAGCGTCTGCACTGATCTCCGACCTAGCGCGCACGGTCGGCAGGGCAATGGGCGCACCGAGGCGAGCCACGAGATCGGCATACGGCGCCGCATCACCGGGCCAGGCCGACCGCTTCACGTCGCGCGTAGCCGGCATGGGTACGAACGCGACCGCGCTCACGAGCGCGCTCCACCAGGCGCGGTGCGCATCGATGCCATCGGCCGGCCCTTCCATGCGCCAGCGCCACGATTCGCGATACGCGCTGGCCAGCACGCGTCCGTTGCCGACACGACGCACCACCACGGTCGGATCGCTGTGCGTTCCGTGCGACTCCCGCGCGAGCACCACACTGTTCGGCTGCGGGCGCAGTTCCCACGCGTCGAGTCCGCGACGGGGCGCATCGGTGAGCAGGGCGCCAAGCACCAGTGGACGCTGGCCATCGAGCGCAGCCGGTTGCAACGCGCGCAAAGCCGTCCCGAGCAGAGCGTCGCCGGCGAGCACCAGACCACCTCCCTGCCGCACGAACCGCGACAGCGCATCCGCCGTAACCACGCCGCTGTCGAGCACGATAGCTGCGGCGTAGCGCGAGGTATCTGCCACCAGCGGCACACCGGTGGTAACGAACGCGTTACGCGCAATCAACAGGCGGCCGTCCACGTTCCAGCCACGTTCTTCAAGTGCGGCGGTCACGAATTTGGCCTCCCACCCGGGACGTGCAAAGAGCAGAACGCGTCGCATGAGGGCCGGCTCGGGCACCGCGACCTCGGCGCGCGACCGCCCGACGCTTGCCTCAATGCGACCGGACAACCGGGCGCCACTCACGACCAGACCGCGCGGCGCCGTTGCGACCGAATCGAGCGTGCTGGCGGCATCGCGCATCACGAGGGGCGCTTGGACGTCCGCGCGTGCTCTGGCGATCGTGCCGCCCTGCGGATCGGCGACCGCGTTGGCCGCGAGTACCAGCCCGCGCGCGCCGCTGCTGTCGGTCCAGCCGAGTGAGACGCCGGCCAACGTCGCCGCGGCCAGCGTCGCCCGCACCTGCTCCGGAGGCACGTGTTGCACTGTCATGTGAGCTGTCAGGTGCACTGAGCCGTCACCCCGGCCTGTCCGGTTGTCGCCTTCCACGCCGTCTCGCTGCCCCTGGTCCATGAGCAGACGTGACAGTTCACGCGCCGCACCGATGCCGCTCGAGTCCGCGAGCGCACCTGCCGAGAGCGCACGCGGTGCAATAGGCGCCACGAACGCGGGCGCACGGAGGCTGAGCGCCAATGCCAGCGCCAGCGCCCCGACACCGATCGTCCGGCTGACCGTTTCAAGTGGTCGACGCATCAGCGTGTGAGGGCGTACACGACGATGTTGACGGCGAACTTCGTATTGTCCACCGAAAGAAACCGTTTGTTATCCGGGTGATAGCTCCACTCGGAGCTGTAGTCCTTGGTGCTGAACAGCACCGCAATCCGCGACTCGAAGAGTACGGCGTCGAGCTGTTCGTGCACCAGATTGTCACCCCAACCGTTCATCTCGTGCGATGTAGTGGGCGGTCCGTTCTCGAAAACAAAGTACGCGCGATACAGCTCGTGCGAGTTGGGCAGCGGAGCCAGCGCACCGGCCACGCGCCGAATCTCTTCGCGCACCGTTTTGTTGAACGCCCCATCGACGTCGTGGTTGTGATCGTCCACGAAGAGCATCCCGCCGCGACGCAAATACTCGCGCAGCACCTCGGCTTCTTTGTCCGTGAACCGGACCGGGAGATGGCCGGTGAGAAATAGCAGTGGATAGCCGAAAATCACCTCCGACGCGAGCGGTACCGTCACACCTTGCGGGCGTACCGGGATGCTGGTGTAGCGTGCGATCGCGTCGATGACGTTTGCCGGCACCATCGGCGCGGAGTCCCAGTCTCCCGAGTCGTACTGCGCGGTCGCGAAGACGAACGGCTCCCGACTCATGGCGGCCCCACGCGTGACCACGCCGCATCGTTCGCCCGCGACATACCGCCCAACACCCGCCGCGCCCGCACGAAGGCCTCGGTTGCATCTCCGCCGGCACGCAACCGCTCGATCACTTCGACCAGGGCGCTGGCAAATCCTGGCGCATCGCCCAGCGACTCCACGCGGAGCACGGCCACCGAATCGCGCGCCGCGGGCGCGTCGGTCCGCGCCATCGAGGCGGCCGCCAGCAGTCGTGCTTCGCGCACTTTGGATCGTGGGAGAACGGCGGCGCGCATCGAACGCACGTTGGTCGCACCGGTGTCCTTTCCGGCAAGGCGGATTTTGTCCAAGTCGAGAATCACCACCGGAGGCATTCCACGCAGATACAGGCGCGATGCGGCACGCGCGCGCTCAATTGCCGCCAACGCGACGCGCATGTGCGGAATGGCGCCCTTGGTGTCGGACAACTCAAGCGCACGACCCGCGTCCCACATGGCGTTGTACGCCTCGAGCAGCGGCGTGTTGATGCCGATGACGGGCGAATCATCCCCTTCCTCGAGCATGCCAGTCGCACTCACGCCGCCCGGCATCGCCAGCTTGCCGCCTACCGATTCCACGCCGTGGTCGTGTCCGTCACCCACCGTGTGCGCGTGCTCCGCGGACGACTCCCCGCTCAATCGCTGGAAGACGGCATCGCCGACCGCCAACCGCAGCCGCGCCTGATCGCGCGCGAGGTTGCGCGATTCCGACTGCAGTACATCACGAGCGAGGCGCGGACGTCGCTGTTCCAGCTTCTCCGTCAGCATGAGTAACATGCGCTGACTGAGCAACGACTTATCCACCTCAGGGGGCGGCGCCGGCTCGACCGCCACGGAGTCGTACTCCGCGGGTCGTGCCACACGCAGCGAGCGTGTTTCGCTCACGCCCGACTCGCGATCGCGGGCTGGATTTGCATCTCGGGCCACAGCGCGCAAATGCACGATGTCACCGGGTCCGAGTTGCATCGAATCCAAATCGAGCACGCCGCGTAACATCACGTCGCGTGCGCCGGTGTAGCGCGTTGTCGCAATACGTACGGTGCGCGCCGTGAATCGCTCGCCTTCACCCGAGCTCACGATCAATTCGAACGAACCGCTGGCGAGTCCGAGATCGTCATGGATGGTCGCCTGCAGCGCCAGTCGGCCGGTCGCGCTGCGCAGCACACTGTCCCGTTCCGGCAGGCGAAGCGCCACCCGCGGGATGGAGTCGCGGTAGCCATCGACCAACAGCAGCCGTGTCGCTCCGCCCCGGGACAGGCGCAGCTCCGTGGGCAACGGCGCCACAGTCAGAGGTGCGCGCCATCCATCGGCGGTGACCGAGACCACAGCACGAGACGTTGGCGGCGATAGGCCGAGGTCCACGGCGGCTGCGCCCCCACCGGCTGACAGCACAGCGCTGGATGCATCGCCCAACACACGCACACTCCCCGCGACGGGCGCTCCGGCGCCCAGTACGATGACGCGGCTGCCGGCGAGCGCGTGCACCTCGTCGGCGTTGCCAAGCTGCTGCATTGGCAGGCGGCTGTACGCGGGAGGCTCCACGCGTACCGTCCATGCACCAATCGGCGCGACTGCCGCCGACGTTCCGGTGTGATCGGGCGGCATCCCCGACCTCGTGGAGTCGCCGGCGATACCGGCCGGCGTAAGCGGTACGAGAATCAGCCACGTAAGCAGCGCCATCGCGATGGCGCCAAACGCCGCCGGATCCCGCAACCGATCACGAGACAACGCGCGGGCCGCCACATCTACCTGCGCTTCGACGCGAGCCGAGCCACCGACCGCGTCGAGAAACGCGACAGCCAGCCGTTCACGCGCGCGCGGATCCAGTCGTCTGGCGTCACCGGTCGCGAAGTCATGTTCGGCGCTTTCGGTATTCTCCACGAGCGTGACCAGCGAGAAACCGGCCGGCGTTTGCTCCTCGATCCACAACGCGGTGCGCAACGGCGTGACAAGCCCCGCACGGCGCGACTGCACCAGTGCGAGAGCGATACCGGCTGCGATCGGGATCAGCAGCACTACCGGTCTCGAGAGCGCGCTGCTCCCGGGCCACTGTCGCGCCGCGAGCAACAGCACGACCGCCAGTGCGCACGCCGTCGCCACGCCGATGATTGCCGCGCGCACGTACACCACGCGGCGCAGCCGCTGCCGGAGCTGCGCGACCAGTGCCACCGCAGCCGAATCCGCACCACGCACCGACGCGTCGCGGGTATGCACCGGCGCGTTCGGCACGCCGTCTGCGCCCGGGGCGCCGCCCAATGGCAAACGCGTCATAGATGCACGACCGCGCGATCCCGCAGAAACCATTCGGCAAGCAGTAGCAGCAGCGCGAGCGCCAGCAGCACCGGTGTGAGCCAGCGCGGCATGGACCCGATACGTGACGCGCTATCCGCTCGAAAGTACGCCGCCGGCGCTGCGGCATCGCCAACAGACGCGCCCATCGGATCACGCTCAAGATCAGTGACAGAAGCGGACAGCGAGTCGTTCACGCGTGCCGACACCCCCTCGCGAGCGGCTGTTGCGGCAGCTGCCGCCAGCTCGCCACACGGTGCACGTAACGCAGACAGTACGCCACGGGCATTGGCGTCCAGCAGCAGGTCACTCGACGGTGCGACCGCGATACCGACCTCGCGTAGACACTGCGCACCGATGCGATACTCGAGCGCGGCGGGAGTGCCATCTCCCCACCACGCGATCGCGCGTGCGCCACGCATTCCGTCTGCAGGTGGAATGGCCGTGCGCTGCCACGATGCCACGAGCGCAACGCCGTGGGCCACGACCGCACCGGAGCTGTCGGACACCGGACGCCACCCCGGTGGCACGCCACTCACCGGCCAAACAATCGTAACGTCGGCGGATGGATCGGCGGTCGACGTTTCTCCGCGTGACACGATCTCGCCGCGACGTACCACGATCGACTGCGCCGGCTCTGCGGCAGGCAGGTTGAACGCCGCACGCACAGGGTCATCCACCCGCACATCCACGCCGGACGTATCGAATCGCAACCGTGGCGCCGACAGTCCGATCGAATCGGTCGGTCCGTCACGCGCCGTAGTGGGCGACGTACGCAGATGCACGGCGCCTGGCCACGTGGTCCGCCAGGCGCGCCAGGCATCTGCACTCACGCGCACAGGCGTGGGCGTCACCACGTACAGCGATAGCGAGTCGATGTCCGGCATCGCCGTCGCCACGGACGCGGCCGCACGTACGGCCATCGGAAGTGCTGCTGTCAGGTCCACGCGTATACCGCGCGGCCACCCGACCGCGTCACTCGCCGCACCTCCGCTATCGCCAGACGCACCACTCCAGACAAACCGCACCACCACTTGGGCCGCCGTTGAATCGACGAGACGACGCAGCGCGACACTGTCGCCCCGCAGCGCGACATCGGCGACGACGATGCGCGCGGTGCTGTTCGAGCGTGACACCCATCGCGGACCGGCCAACGCCGCGCAGGCAAGCAGCAGCGCCAGCACGCGCAACATCAGCAGCAGGAGATCGCTGGGTTGCGCGCTGCTCGACACGGCGCGAACCTGTCCCTCGTCGAGAAATCTGGCGGTCGGCAGCAACAGTTCCGGTGGCTGCCGCACCGAGAGAAAGTGCAGCGCCACCACGCCAAGCGACGCGACGGCACCAAGTGCGAACAGCCACGGGAGTGCGAACGCGATCACCGCGCCGGCTCCGTACTCACCGCGCCTGCGTGATGCGCATCGATGCGGCTTTGCCCGGAAACGATCTGTCGCACGATGCGCGGCAGCGGTGCGTCGGTTCGCACTTCAGTGTATCCCGCACCCGCACCGCGCCAGCGGCGGGCTGCGTCCGTGCGGAACGAGGCGAACCGCTCGCAATAGGCTGCGATGGCGCGAGGCTGCAGCACACGCGCCACCTGCACCTGTTCCGGATCGCGCGCGAGATACGCGCCGCTCGGCAAACTCAGCTCTTCCATCGCCACGACATGCACGCACTCCACGATAGCTCCGGCCGCCGTGCGTTGCGCCGTGGCGCGCACGAGCGCGTCAAGATCGCCGAGCAGGTCGGAGATGACTACCACGCGCGCCGTCGTTGGCGTCATGGTGAGCAGTGGCGCGAGTTCGGCGGTACCGCCGCATCGCAACGCGTCGAGCGTACGCGCCATCTCACCGATGGTGCCACGCCTCGTGCGCGCAACGAGTCGCGTCGTCCCTTCGGCACTCGCAATCATTGCTCCCACCGGATCGCCACTGGCGCCGGCCACGGTGCCGAGCCCCACGGCCAGCGCACACGTCGTCTGCCATTTGTTTGGCGGTGCGGTCGGCAGCGCGCTTCGTACATCGGGGAACGCCATGCTCAGCGATGCATCGATGATGAACCAGGTCGGCACGAGCGCACGATCGTCAGTCAATCGCACAAACGCACGGTCGCTGCGCCCGAGCAACTTCCAGTCGAGCTGCTTGGGATCGTCTCCCTGCCGGTACAACCGGTATTCGGTGAACTCACCCGAGGTGCCGCGCTGACGCGACCGATGCGCACCGGGGAGCGCTGCACCGACGGCGCGTCGCGCCGGCCAACGCACACCGCGCAGGGCATCGAGCAGGGGCCCGTACGATGCCGTCATGCAGTGACCGTCATGCCGTGGCGATCATGTGGGGTCCGACATCGGCGCGTGCCGTCTCAGGACAGCGCGCTCGACGGCGCCGCGACGTGCGCCAGCAGCGTCTCGACGATCGGCTCGGCCGACACGCCGTCCGCTTCTGCCGCGAAGTTGGGCAGGATGCGATGGCGAAGCACGGGCAACGCAACGCGACGGATATCGGACGGAGACACCGCCGCGCGTCCGGCGAGCAGGGCGGCCGCTTTCGCGCCGAGAATGAGCGCTTGTCCCGCTCGCGGTCCCGCGCCCCAGCGCACATACTGTCGCACGATCGACGGCGCCGTTGCCTCGCTCGGACGCGTGGCACGCACCAACTTGGCCGCATACGACAACACCAACTCGCTGCACGGCAGTTCGCGCACCAAACGCTGCAGCGCGATCGCCTCATCGGCGCCGAATACAGGCTCAATGGCGGCTCCACGCCGCCCAGTGGTCGCGCGCAGGATCGAAATCTCTTCCGCTTCGTCGGGGTAGCCCACCCGAATATCGAACAGGAACCGGTCCAACTGCGCTTCCGGGAGTGGATACGTGCCTTCCTGCTCGATCGGATTCTGCGTTGCGAGCACGAAGAACGGCTCCGGCAGACGCATCGTCTGCCCGGCCGCCGTCACGCTGTGCTCCTGCATCGCCTCGAGTAACGCTGCCTGGGTGCGCGGCGGGGCGCGATTGATCTCGTCGGCCAACACGATGTTGCCGAAAATCGGTCCGCGTACGAACCGGAATGCACGCGCTCCGTTGGCGCCCTCTTCGAGAATTTCCGTACCCGTGATATCACTGGGAACGAGATCGGGCGTGAACTGAATACGACGGAAATCCAGACGCATAGCTTCCGCCAGCGACTTGATCATCAGCGTCTTGGCGAGCCCGGGCACGCCCACGAGCAGCGCGTGCCCGCCAGCCACCAGCGCCATCAGAATCTCTTCGACCACCGCGTCCTGCCCGACGATGCGCTTGCCGATCTCGGCGCGCAGACGTTGTGCGGCCGCAAGCAGTATTGCCGGCGCGATCTCGTCTCCCTCCTGCGCTGGTGGACTGATGCTTGGCGCGCTCACCGTACCGGCCGACGTGTGCGCGACATCACGAGAAAGGTGGACCCGTCGGTCGCCCCGACTGACTGCAGGGAGGCCGCTTCGTCGCTGACTTCGAAGCCGCCGAGCTTGACCACGTAGGCATCGAGCGCGTCGACATCCGGCATGAGTTCGGCCATGGCCGCCTGCTTGATCTCGCGCACGAGTGTGGCGGGCACGACCTCCACGCGCACGGCGTCCCACACCTCGGCCCCCTGCACGCGCACCGTCCAACGCGGGGTTGCGTCGGAGGCGACCAGGCGGATCGGCTCACCGCGGGTGCGCAGCGACGTCACGAACGGGGCCCGGACCAACGCGCCTGTACGCTCCAGCGGCGGCGTCTGGGGGGGATGCGTCAGATCACTCATACCATTGACCCGGTCGGCAGCGCGTCAGCAGTGGAAACCTCGTCGATCACCAGCGGCAGGGGCGCGGCCGCCGGCAGCGACGCGAGAAACTGCGCCACCTGTTGGTCGAACAAATAGCTCGACCCGCTCACGGACGATCCCTCCGGCACCGAGCGCGCCGCGATTACGATTTCTTCGCCACCCTGCCCTCGCAGCGCCACATGGGTGGGCCCCTGCTTTTCGAGAAACGCGGAATACACACCGCCACGCTGCGCGAAGAAGCGGATGGCGGTGGCGAGCACGTCGGGTACGTTGAGCGACGTGACGCGTTCCTGCAGTTGTCGTTGGGACTGCTGGTGCATAGCCGTGGACGAAAGGCGGAGGACTGAAGGCGACCTCGCCGCGCGAGCGACGAGCTACCGGGGGCCGACAGCGTGGCGGGACGTCAGAGCGCGCCGGCCACCACCAAGAATACGCAATGGCACCCCATTCGGCTGCACGTCTGCCCGCGGTGCGGCTCAGCCGTCGGCAAGTCGCGGCCGCTTGGGTGAGAGCGGTCGCACCTCGATGCGATGCACGAGCATATGTGGCGGCGTGCTCACAGCAAACAACACGGCCTCGGCCACATTGCCGGGTTCGAGCATCCAGGACCGGTTCGTGCCGGGCGGAAACAGATCGGTGTCCACCGAGCCAGGCATGACCACCGACACGCCTACCCCGGCATCCCGGACCTCGAGCATGAGCGATTCGGCGAAGCCCATCACGAAGTGCTTGGTGCCCGAGTAGCAGGTACCACCAGCGAACGTGTTGCGGCCGGCGATACTGCCGATCGTGCACACATGCCCGCGGCCTCGCGCGACCATGCCGGGCAGCAGCGCCTGCGTGACGTGGAACAGTGCATTGACGTTGACATCGACCATGCGGTGCCACTCCGCTGCGGTCAATTCGAGGAACGGGCGCATCACCGCCACGCCGGCGTTGTTGATCAGCACGTCGACCTCCAGGCCACCCAGCTCGTTAGCCACCGCCGCCGGATCGGATACATCCAACACCACCGTACGGACAACGGCGCCGGCATCGCGGCAGGTTGCAGCTGTCGTTGCGAGTTCCGCCTGGTCACGGGCCACGAGAACGAGATCGTACGTACCGGCCAGTGCGACAGAGATCGCGCGACCAATGCCGCGCGAAGCACCGGTAACGAGGGCGAGGGGCCTGTGCATGAGCATCTGAGTTGGCTTGAGGATCGAGTGCGTCGCTGGCGGTCGACCGCGTACGTGTCGGGGCGTTCGAAGTTATCGGCGGGATGGAGATTGGGCATACGTCACACGGCGATACCGATTCGTGACACATCCCGAACGTAACCGTGACCGGACGGCGGGAGACTTCGCCCTGGCAGTGGAATCTGTCCACGGCCCTCCCATTTCACCCGGTTCTCCATGACGCTCGTGTCGTCACTCCTGTCCCGTTGTGTTGGACTCCGCGCCCTCACGCTCTGTTCCCTGCTGTTCGCGGCGCCGCTCGCGGCGCAGGGGGTCGTTGCCGGCACCGTCACCGATGCAGGCGGTCGCCCGCTCTCCGGCGTGCTGGTGCTCATCGAGGGCACGAGCATCCGCGCCGCCACCGACAACGGCGCCTTTCGCGCCGTGAACGTGCCTGTGGGGCAACGGTCGGTCACTTTCCGGTACATCGGATTCCAACCGGTGACACGGACCGTCGCTGTGGTCAACGGCGCCACGGCCCGTCTTGAGGTCAGGCTCACGGAGGCCGTGACGTCGCTGACCGCCATCGAGGTCCGCGGTCAGGTGGCGGGGCAGGCGTCGGCACTCAACCAGCAGCGCACATCGGCTACGATCTCCAGCGTGATCGATAACGAACTCGTTGGACGCCTTCCCGATCCCAATCTCGCCGAAGCGCTGGCGCGCGTGCCCGGCGTGGCCGTCGTGCGCGACCAGGGTGAAGGACGCTTCGTGCAGATCCGCGGCACGAATGCCGACCTCAACAGCATGTCGCTGAACGGCATGCGCGTGAGCACGCCGGAGCAGAACAACCGGCAGTTGCCGATGGACGTGATTCCGTCCGATCAGGCGGCCCAGATCCAGGTTTCCAAGACGCTGACTCCCGACATGGACGCCGATGCGATCGGCGGCAACGTGAACATCGTCACGCGCACGGCGCGCGCGAATCAACCGCTGCTGAATGGCACGTTTGCCGGCGGGCAGAATCAGCTCGGTGGCGGCGCGCTCATCAACGCCGGACTCAACGCGGGCAAGCGCTTCGGCGCATCGCAGAAGCTCGGCGCGATGTTCGGTGGCACGTACTATCGCAATGATCGGGCATCGCAGAACGTCGAAGGCGACTGGTGCTCGCAGACGCGCAACTGCGGTGTCGTCGGCAATGCGTCGTTGACCTCGCTCGACGCGCCGAACCTGCTCGAGTTCCGTGACTATCCGCAGGTCGATCGCCAGCGCAACGGCATGAACGGTACGCTCGACTATCTCCTCGGCAACAACAGCAAGTTGTTTCTTCGCGGCACCTGGAACCGCTTCAGCGACGACGAGATTCGCGCCCGCGCACGTTTCCGCTTTCGGGGCGGCGGCGGGTCACGCTGGAATCTCGTTACGCCGGACTCGGGCGTGACCACCGGATCGCAGTTCGACCGCGACCTCCGTTTGCGTGAAGTCATTCAGGACATCTACACGGCGCAACTGGGTGGCGAGCACTTCTCCAACAGCGGCAAGGCACTCGACTGGACCATCGGTACGTCTCGCGCGAAGGAAGACCGACCTGACGTACTGACGATGGCATTCCGGCAGAGCGGCATGTCGCTCGCGTACAACGTCGCTGAGCCAGATAGACCGCGCGCCTATGTGGTGACGGGTGCCTTCGACGATCCCTCCCGCTTTCCGTTCAACAGTCTTGTGCGTGAAGTCCGGAAGACGAGAGACGACGACGTGAGCGCGAAGGTGAATGCGTCGATGCCCGTGACCTTCGGACGCTTCATCGGCGCGCTCAAGGGCGGCCTCTCCGCTCGCATGAAGAATCGCTCCAACGTGTTGCAGAACACGACGCATACGAATGCGGTCGGCGCGAACAGCGCCGGCGCCACGGCGGCCACGCTCATGTCGGCGCTGACCACCGAAACCAGCGGTCGCAGCATTCTCGACAACCGCTATCAGTTCGGCCGCACGCTCGATCCGGAGCGCATGCGTTCGTTCATCGCGGCCAATCCGAATGCGTTCACCGTCAACACGCTCACGTCGCAGACGGTGTCGGCGGGCGGCACCTATACCGTCGGCGAAGACGTATACGCCGGATACCTGATGGCCACGCTCGATGCCGGCCCGCTGCGCATCGTGCCCGGTGTCCGCATTGAGGCCACCCGGGTCGAGAACACGGCCAAGATCGTGGCGCTCAACGCTGCCGGAAACGCTCTCGCACGCCCGATCGGTGACACCACGGGCACCGCGAACTACACCAACGTTTTCCCGTCGATCAACGCCACGTACCGGCTTGACGAATACACCAATGTGAAGGCGGCAGTAACCACTGCGCTGGTACGCCCGCAGTTCAACGACATGGTACCGTACCTCAACGTGCAGGCCGGTCAGCAGACGGCCAGCATCGGCAATCCGGCGCTACAGGCCACGACGGCGATCAACTACGACCTCATGGTCGAGCGCTACTTCAAGAGTGTCGGCTTCGTGGCGGCTGGTGCCTTTGCCAAGTCACTCTCGAACTTCATCTTCCCGATCGCGCGCCCGCGCGTAGCGGACGACGCCGTGGGGCCCGATGCCACGCAGATCACGCAGCCCATCAATGGACCGACGGCGAATCTGTACGGGTTCGAGCTCGCATGGCAGCAGAATCTCACGTTCCTGCCGGGCCTGCTGAACGGACTCGGGTTGAACGCGAACTACACCTACACCACGTCGGATGCCGAGATTCCAGGGCGCGGCCGCGAAGGCGTCACGACCCCGCTCCCCGGACAGACCGGCAATGCCGGGAATCTCGGCGTGTTCTTCGACCGCGGTCCGTTGTCGCTGCGTGTGGGCGGCAACTACTCCGGCGCGTTCCTCTCTACGATCAATCCCGATACGCCGACAGCCGATACGCGCACCAAGTCGCGCTTTCAGGTGGACGCGTCGGGCTCATTCCGCATCCGCAATGGCGTGAAGCTCTTCGGGGAATTCATCAACCTCACCAATACACCGCTTCGCGCCTACGTGGGCGACAGGCAAAACCGTGGTGGTGGTGGCGACGACCCTTCGTTCGAAGCCTACAAATCCTGGGGCATGATCGGCATCCGCATCGATCGCTGACCGGGCAACGGCGAACGGTGGTACACGCACAGGGGGACACCACACGGTGTCCCCCTGTTTCGTTGGACTGCCGGAGCGGCGCGCCGTCCGCTACCGGCGCACTCTCACGACCGCCGGCGCGCGCGCACGGCACGCCGCACATCGCGCGACTCCTGCCGCACATCACGCCGACCGTGTCGAATCTCGCGCGACTCGCGACGGACACCTGTGGCATCACCGGCACGCGCCGCCTGCCGTCGATCGATGACATCACCGCGCAACGCACGCTCCGCATGGCGCAGCTCACGTGACTCGCGGCGAACAGACTGCGCCGACAGGCCGGCCAGAGGCACGACGGCAAGCAGGAACAACGTGACAAGGGAACGACGCATGGATCTACCCTCCGGTTGGTGGTCGCCGCACCTCGACCGATTGATCGGCCGCGTGGCGCGACGTCGTTGACTTCACCAAGGAAGACGCAGGCCGCGCAACGACGTTAATGCCACGACCGACGCGAACGCGACACGCGACCAGCGCTCACGAGACGCGCGCGCTGCGTTGCCGCAGGTGTGCCGGTGCCAGACGGCGCGCGGTGAGGCCAAGCAGTGCATCCACGGCGACCGCCATCGCGGCGGCAGGAAGGGCGCCGGACAACACGAGACGCGCATCGGCGAGTCCCAGACCGGTGACGATCGGCTCACCGAGTCCGCCCGCACCGATAAACGCACCCAATGTTGCCGTGCCGACCGTGAGCACTGCCGCCGTGCGTACGCCGGCAAGCACCACCGGTGCCGCGAGAGGCAGTCGGACCCACCACAGTTGCTGCGACGGCGTGGCCCCCATCGCTGCGAGGGCCGCCACCGCATCTGGATCGGCGAGTCGCACGCTGGTGTACGTTGCGCGTGCGATCGGCAGCAACGCGTACGCCCACAGTGCCACGATCGCCGGCACCACTCCAATGCCGAGCAACGGGATCATGAACACCAGCAACGCGATGCTGGGCACCGTTTGCAGCACACCGAACACTTGCAGCACCGGCTCCGCCGCCGCGGGATGTGATGATAGCCAGAGGCCGAGCGGTACGGCCACGAGCAGCGCGAGCGCGAGCGCGATCGTGACCAGCGTGGCATGCTCGCCCGCCAGCCGCAGCGTTTCCGCGCGACGCGCCCAAAAGAAGGACCAGAACCCTGCGGCACCTGACGTACCACGCACAGTCGCGCCGACGCGCGTTGCCGCTGCATCCGCGTTCGCTGGCAATGGCGCCGCGCCAACACCGAGCGCGGTCAGTGCACGCTGTGCGACCTGCGGAATCGGTTCGTCCTCCACTTCGATGGCGCGATTCCAAGCACGCATGTCGACCTCGGTGAGGCGGCCGCTGAGTGTCGACAGTACTGCCAGTGCTCCCGGGTCCTCGCGCGCCAGTCGGGGCGAGACCACCGCGGCCGCATCGTAGGGCGGAAAAAATCGGAGGTCGTCTTCGAGCGTCACCAGCGCGTACTTCGCCAGCAATCCGTCGGTGGCGTACCCGTCGATGATGTCAACGGCGCCTTGCGACAAGGCTTCGTACTTGATGGCGGGCGCCAGTGGGCGCACCGCGGCGAGCTGCAAGCGGTACGCGCGCTGCAGCCCCGGCCAACCGTCGCTGCGGCCGATGAAGTCGGAGGTGAAGCCCCCGTTCAGTCGTGCACCGGATGCCGCAAGATCGGAGAGCGTACGCAGACGATACCGCTCCGCCGTTTCCTTACGCACAGCAATCGCGTAGCCGTTCTGGAAACCAAGCGGTGGCAACCACGTCACACCGAACCGTAGTAGACTTGCCGTGGCCACATGTGTGTAGGCACGACGTGGGTCGGCGCGCATCGCCGCCGTGACCGAATCGGCAAGCACGGCGATGAGTCCGGTCCCCGTATATTCCGGATAGACGTCGACCGCATCAGCTCGGAGCGCTTGAAAGGCCACATCGGTGGCGCCGAGTCCGAACTTCCGCTCGACGGTGCGGCCGGAATGCTCGAGCAGCTGCGCGAACATTTCCGCCAACAAGAATGACTCGCCGAAGGGTTTGGATGCCACCACGATGGGACGTGCCACAGTGCGCGCGTCGGATGCACTGCCCTGCGCGGAGAGCGCGCGGCTTCCCGGAAGCAGGTACGCACTCAACAGCATCGCGAACGCCAAGGCACGCGACATTCCACGCATGCACGGCGTTCGTTTTGCATCCCCGGGCGGGGCGATCACGCGTCCACCAGTACGCGCGCCGACGCTCGCGCCCTGTGCACGAGTTCGGCCACATATGGCGTCGCGGGATCATCGATCAGCCGTCGCAGCGTATCGATCTGTTCAATGCGTCCCGCACGCATGACGGCGATGCGATCGGCCAGACGCGCCGCTTCGCCCAGATCATGGGTCACGAGTACCGACGTAAAGCCAAGTGCGCCGCGGATATCGGCGAACGTATCCAAGAGCGCATTCCGTGAAATCGCATCGAGCGCACTGAACGATTCGTCGAGCAGTACCAGCGACTGCTTCGCCGCAAGCGCGCGGGCAAGCGCAACACGCTGCCGTTGACCGCCGGAAAGCTCATGTGGGAATCGTCCGCCGAAGTCGGACGGCGACAGACCGCACCGCGAGAGCGCCTCATTGGCTGCGGCCGCGGGATCGGCCAGCTGCGCCAACGTCGGCACGAGCGCCACGTTACGGTGCACGGTCCAGTGTGGCAGCAGTCCGCCCGATTGCGGGACGTATCCGATCCGACGGCGCAGCGCGACCGCCTCCAGCGCGGTCACGTCCTCACCATTTACGAACACGCACCGTGGCGCGGGGTCAATCGTCCGATTAAAAGCGCGCAGCAGCGTTGTTTTGCCCGACCCGCTCTCGCCTACGATCGCCAGCATCGCTCCGGCCGGTACCGTCAGCGATACGTCGTGCAGCGCGGTGACTCCGCCGTAGCGATGCGTCAGGGAGTCGACGCGCAGTTCGATGGACATGGTGGTGAAATGTCGTCAATGGTACGAGTTACGGGAACTTCGGGACGCCGAAAACGGTTCTAAGAGGTTTGGGGTCGGGTTCCCACGATTCCGAGTTTTTGCGTCGGCACATGAGGAGAGCGCACTTTGTCCCGCCGAGGAATCATGACGTCAGCCACACCCGTGCTTTCGCGGTCCGCTGGAGCACCCGCTCCGTCATCGGGTCCGCCACGCTCCTCGCCTTCGCTCGCTACACAGAGTGTTGGGACGGCTGCCGACCAAGCGTCCTTCGCGCATCGCTATCGCACGGTCCGCAGCGCGACGGAGCGGCTCTGTGTGCCGTTGCACACAGAAGACTACGT
Organism: Gemmatimonadales bacterium; assembly: GCA_038234895.1. Taxonomy (GTDB): domain Bacteria; phylum Gemmatimonadota; class Gemmatimonadetes; order Gemmatimonadales; family Gemmatimonadaceae; genus Gemmatimonas. The sequence continues at coordinate 17,478 of JBBQSM010000002.1, read as the reverse complement.
GGTCAGTAGCATGCCCGACGTGAGCCCGACAAAGTGGCATCTCGCGCATACGAGCTGGTTTTTTGAAACGTTTGTGCTTGCCCCGTATCACGCCAACTACCAGGCGCTCAACCCAAAATACGCATTTCTTTTCAACTCGTACTACGTCCAAGCCGGGGAACGCCATTGTCGTGCACAGCGCGGTTTGGTGACGCGCCCCACGGTCGACGAGGTGTACGCGTACCGGTCACATGTCGACGAACACATGCAGCAGCTCATCGCCGCGATCGGTGACGACCCGCGACATCCGGCGAGTGCGGTGCTTGAGCTCGGGTTGCATCACGAACAGCAGCATCAAGAGCTGCTCGTCACCGATATCAAGCATGTGTTTTGGACCAATCCGATGCGACCGGCGTACCGCCCCGAGCAGCGCGTGGCGTCGCTCCCCGCCGAACAGGGTTGGAGCGTCATCGTGGCCGGAGTGCGTGACATTGGCTACAGCGGGAACGGATTCCATTTTGACAACGAAGGGCCGCAGCATCGCGAGTACGTGCAGCACGCGGCGATTGCACATCGGCTGACAACCAATGGCGAGTTCGCCGAGTTCATCGCCGATGGCGGATACCGTCGGCCGGAACTGTGGCTCAGTCGCGGCTGGGCCACGGTGCAGGAGCAGGCGTGGCGCGCGCCGTTGTACTGGGAATCGGTCGACGGCGCGTGGCAGGAATTCACGCTCGCGGGTGCTGGTGCGCTCGACGTGCACGCGCCCGTCACGCACGTCAGTTACTTCGAGGCGGATGCATTCGCCCGCTGGGCCGGCAAGCGACTTCCCACCGAGGCAGAGTGGGAGGTCATTGCGCGCGACGCGCCCGTCGCGGGGCGCTTCGCCGACGCGGAGCTGCTGCATCCACACAGCGCCGGCGACCCGGGATTGCAGCAACTATTCGGCGACGTGTGGCAGTGGACCCAGAGTGCGTACGTCGCCTACCCCGGTTACCGTGTCTCGTCCGGTGCGCTTGGGGAGTACAATGGGAAGTGGATGAGCGAGCAGTGGGTGTTGCGCGGCGCATCATGCGCCACGCCGGCAAGCCATGCCCGTGCCACCTACCGCAACTTTTTTCCGAGTGATGCGCGCTGGCAGTTTACGGGCATCCGTCTCGCTCACGACGCCGATGGAGATTCCGCGTGACCGCTTCCCCCCCGCGCTACCGTACCGGGCCCGATGTCGCCACCACGTCGCTCCGCGAGGTCGTGCTTGACGGCCTGCGCTCGACGCCCAAGACACTGCCGGCCGCCCTCTTTTACGATGCACGCGGCGCCGCCCTGTTCGAGGACATCACCCAACTGCCCGAGTACTACCTCACGCGCACGGAGCACGACATTCTGCTGCGTCACGCCGGCGATCTCGCCGACCGCGTGGGGCCCAATGCCGCGATCATCGAGTTCGGCAGCGGCGCCGCCATCAAGGTGCGCCATTTGCTCCGCGCGTTTCGTGAAGCCGCCGCCTACATCCCAGTCGACGTGTCGCGAGAGCAGTTGCGCGACGTCGCCGCGGAACGTGCGCTGGAGTTTCCGCATGTACCCGTACTCCCCGTCTGGGCGGACTACACCGAGCCGTTCGACCTGCCGGACATTCCGGCTGACGCGCGCCGCATCGGATTCTTTCCGGGCTCGACGATCGGCAACCTGCACCCCGAGGAGGCCAGCGCATTCCTCCGCCGGGTCCGTGACTGCGTCGGCGACGATGGCGGTCTCATCCTCGGCGTCGATCGCCGCAAGAACCCTCGTCTGCTGCACGCGGCGTACAACGACGCGGCAGGCGTGACGGCGGAGTTCAACCTGAATGCGCTGTTGCATCTCAATCGCGAACTGCACGCCACCTTCTCCAAGGCGGCATTCCGGCATCGGGCATTCTTCAACGACAGCGCCAGTCGCATCGAAATGCATCTGGAAGCCCTGTCGCCGCAGCACGTACTCGTTGCCGGCGAATCGGTCACCTTTGCCGCCGGTGAGAGCGTACGCACGGAGTGCTCGTACAAGTACGACCGCGCGCGGTTGGAGGCCGTTGTGTCCGGCGGCGGATTTCGCATCGCAGAACTGTTTACCGATGCACAGCAGTGGTTCTGGGTCGCCTGGCTCGAACCCGTTTGATCTCTTGGCTGCGCGCCCCACACGCGCAATGGTGAACTCATCGTATGCAGGCACTCTGGAACGACACAGTCATCGCGGAATCCGACGACACCGTCGTGGTCGAAGGCAATCACTACTTTCCTATGGCATCGCTCGTACGCGAGCATGTGGTCGACAGCGCGCACCGGACCACCTGCCCGTGGAAGGGTGAAGCGAGCTACTACACGCTGCGGGTGAATGGCAGCGAAAACGCGAACGCGGCCTGGTACTATCCCTCACCTCGCAAAGGGGCGGAGGCCGTCGCAGATCGTGTTGCGTTTTGGAAGGGCGTCAAGGTCGTACCGTGACGCCGACGCGCGGCGAGAGCGCAGCTGCAGTTCGCGTGCATGCGGCGATTATCGGCAGCGGACAGGCCGGACCATCGCTGGCAGCGGCGCTCGCGAAACACGGTGAATCGGTCGCACTCTTTGAGGGGCACCTGGTTGGCGGCAGCTGTGTAAACGCCGGATGCACACCCACCAAAACGCTGCGCAAAAGCGCACGGGTCGCTCACCTCGCACGCCGCGCCGGTGAGTTTGGCGTGAACGTGGGCGAGGTAACGATCGACTTTGCAGCCGTCATGAACCGCATGGCCGGAGTGGTCGACTCCTCGCGAGAAGGGCTGACGAACTGGATGACCGGGAGCACCGGCGTCACGCTGGTGCGCGAATGGGCCCGGCTGGAAGGGCGAAACGGAGTAGACGCGCAGGCGGCCTTCGTGGTGCGTGCCGGAGAACAGCAGTTCCTCGCCGAGCGCGTGTATCTCAACGTGGGCACGAGTGCCAACATTCCGCCCGTTCCGGGGCTCGCAGCGTCGGGTGCGTTGGTCAACGATTCGGTGTTGGCCTTGCGCGAACTCCCTGGTCATCTGGTCATCCTCGGCGGCAGTTACATCGGACTCGAGCTTGGCCAGATTTTTCGTCGGCTCGGCAGTGCAGTCACCATCATCGAAACGTCGCCTATGATTGTGTCCCGCGAGGATGCCGATGTCAGTGAACGACTGACCACGCTGCTTCGCGAGGAGGGCGTACAGATCGTGTCGAACGCGTCGGTACAGCAGGTGATCGGACAGTCCGGCCGAGACGTCACGGTGCATGTTCAAGTGGGCAATTCGTCGACACTTTTAACTGTGCACGGCACGCACCTGCTCGCCGCGACCGGTCGGCGGCCCAACACCGCATCACTCGGCCTCGACACGGTCGGAGTGGCGGTCGACCCGCAGGGCTACGTTCCGGTCGATGGCTCGCTGCAAACGAACGTCCCCGGTATCTGGGCACTCGGCGACGTGAATCGGCGCGGCGCCTTTACGCACACCAGCTATCAGGATCACGAGATCGTACTCGCCAACCATCGCGGCGGGTCGCGAACAGTGAACGGGCGCGTTAGTACGTACGCGTTGTACACCGATCCGCCGCTCGGACGGATCGGGATTAACGAGACCGAGGCACGACGACTGATGTCTACCGGTCGACGGTTTCTGCAGGCCACACACGAAATGCGCAATGTCAGTCGCGCCAATGAGGAGAGCGAGACCGTCGGCGTCATCAAGCTGCTCGTGGACGCCGAGACAAGCCTGTTCGCTGGGGCGACGATTTTCGGGATCGGTGGAGACGAAATCGTGCAAACGATCAGCGCGGTGATGGCAGCAAACGCGCCGTATCAGGTGCTGCGCGACTTCCTTCCGATTCATCCCACCGTGACGGAATTCTTCCCGACCATCTTGGGCAAGCTGGCGCCATTGGAGTAGGCAGTCGCTTTCGCCTACCAGCCGCCGGTGCCGCCCCCGCCCTTCCACGGCCCCACGACCTCGTCCGTCACCCAGCCTCCATAAAAACCGCCATCCTGCGGTCGTACACGCTCGCCGTCCACCAGACACTCGGCCTGTGTGGCGTACAGCGCGACATGATCCTGAATGGCGGTGAACGGGGGGCGTGGACTGTCGTACGACCACGCGGCGCGCCCCAGACGAACGCCGCCGGCTTCGATCGACCAATATCGCGCCGCCCCTTTCCATTCGCACATCGATGACCCTGCGGCCGGGACGAACGCGCCGCGCAACGTATCCGCGAACGGCAGGTAGAACGTAGGCGGGCTCGCCGTCTCGAGCAGACGTAACGCGTGGCGGGTGCGCACGACCTCCACGCCGCCCACCCGCACGATGACTTCTCGCGTGTCGGCGACCAAAACGGGCGGACGCGGATAGTCCCACACCGACTCCTGCCCTTCATCCGTTTTGTCCGCAAACGGCGGTCGTACCCGCCCGGTCCAGTGCCACATCGCGGAATACGCTCCGACTGTTATGTCGCGCGACCAGGCTCGGTCAGCGCGCGAGCTTGTTGGTCAAATACGCGGACAGTTGCCCCGCATCGATGCGCTCCTGCGCCAGCGAGTCTCGATCGCGTACCGTCACGCTCTGATCGGTCGTGCTTTGTCCATCGACCGTAATACAGAACGGCGTTCCGACTTCGTCCTGCCGGCGATAGCGCTTGCCGATCGAGCCGGTTTCGTCGTAGTCCACCGGGAACGACTTGCGCAGATCGTTGAGAATACCGCGCGCAAAATCCGGCTGGCCGTCTTTCTTGGTGAGCGGGAAGATGGCGGCTTTGATCGGTGCGATGGACGGGTGCAGTCCGAGTACCACGCGCCCTTCGTCTTCGCCCTCGACACTCTCCTCGCGATACGCATTGACGAGCGCGGCCAGCGTGACTCGATCGGCACCCACCGACGTTTCGATCACGTACGGTACGTAGCGCTTGTTGGCCTGCTGGTCGTAGTACTCGAGCTTCTTACCCGAGAACTGTTGGTGTTGCGAGAGATCGAAATCGCCGCGGTTATGTACGCCCTCGATTTCCTGAAACCCCAGCGTGCCGCCGAAGTCGAACGTGACGTCGAACGCTGCGCGTGCGTAGTGCGCCAACTCGCCATCCTGATGCTGATGGAATCGCAAGCGGTCAGGCGACAAACCAAGCGCGAGATGCCACTCGAGCCGCAGCTGCTTCCACTGCTCGAACCACTCCATGTCCGTACCTGGCTCGACGAAGAACTGCATCTCCATCTGCTCGAACTCGCGCGTGCGGAAAATGAAATTGCCCGGCGTGATCTCGTTGCGGAACGCCTTGCCAATCTGCGCGATCCCGAACGGTACCTTCTGACGCATCGACTGCTGCACGTTCAGAAAATTCACAAAGATGCCCTGCGCCGTTTCCGGTCGCAGATAGACGACGCTCGCGCTTTCCTCCAGCGCGCCCATGTACGTCTTGAACATCAGGTTGAAATTGCGTGCTTCGGTCAGCTGGCACTGATCGGCCTGCCCCGGTTGCTTGCTCGGCTTTTGCGGGCAGCGCGCATCTTCCAGCTTGTCCGCCCTGAAGCGCCCCTTGCACACCTTGCAGTCCACGAGCGGGTCCACAAAGCCGGCCACATGGCCGCTCGCTTCCCACGTGCGCGGATGCATCAAAATCGCCGCATCGAGCCCTTCGATGTCGTCACGCGAGCGTACCATCGCGTTCCACCAGCGATCCTTGATGTTCTTTTTTAGCTCGACGCCGAGTGGACCATAGTCCCACACCGAACCGGTGCCGCCGTAGATCTCGGACGACTGGAAAATGAAGCCGCGCCGTTTACACAGCGAGACGAGTTTGTCCATGACGTCAGGGGTGCTCGACATGTCGGTTCGATGGGGAGATGATGTGGCCCACGATGCGATCACCATGATCGCGACCATTCTCGATGAAGATTTTGTTCGCGTCGAATCCCGACGCGATCACCCCTGCAAGGTAGAGACCCGCGAGCGGCGTCGCCATCGTCGCCGGGTCGTGCGTGGGGATACCGGTCGTCACGTCGATCGGCACGTCGGCCTGCTCAAGCAATCCGGTTTCCGGCAGATAGCCCGTCATGGCATACACCTGCGTCGCCGCGATCCGGCGTTCGTTACCCGAGCCATCAGCGTTGCCCAGCACGACCTGCTCCGCCTCGATGGCCACCACGCGCGTCGAGAAAAGCGCGGCGATGCTACCGTCGGCGATGCGGGCGTTGATCTCCGGGCGCACCCACGGTTTGATCTTGCTGTCCAGCTCGGGAAGAAAGTGCACCATGGTCACGCGGGCGCCGGCACGGTACATGTCGAGCGCGGCGTCCACCGCCGAATTACCGCCGCCAATGATCACCACCGGCTCACGCCAGGCGCCGTGCCCTTCGGTGTAGCCATGCTGCACATGCGGCAGCTCTTCGCCGGGTACGTTGAGACGGTTGGGGCGCCCGAAGTAGCCCGTGGCGACCACAACGGCGTGCGCCCGATACGTCACGGTCACTCCACTGCGTCGCGCACTCTGCACCTGCCAACGCGACGGCATCGCGCCGGCCGCGATCGAACCCGCGTACGGCGACAGCGCGTGCACCGTCTCGTACTGCCGCACGTCAACGTCGAAGAGTGACGCGACGCCGCGATAGTAGGCCAGCGCGTCGCGCCGCGTCGGCTTTTCGGTCGCCACGATGAACGGCACGCCGCCGATCGACAGCTTCTCCGCCGTGGAAAAGAAACTCATGTACGTCGGATAGCTGGCGATCCCGCTGACGATCGGGCCCCGGTCGATCACTACCGCGCTCACTCCCGCCTTGCGCGCGGCGACCGCGCAGGCGATCCCGCACGGTCCGGCGCCGGCAACGACCAGATCCACCGTCACCACGTCGTCCGCCCTCACACGACGGACGCGTGTACTCCGATGATCTGATCGCGACGGGTCCCCACGCTCACAAACGCGATCGGCGCGTCACACAGCGCCTCCAGCCGATCCAGATATGCGCGCGCCTCCGTCGGCAGATCCTCGAGCTTTCGTACGTCCTGTGTCGGACGACGCCACCCCGGAAACCACTCGTACACCGGCTCCGCCCGCTCCAGCATCTGCATGTCGGCCGGAAACTCGGTGTGGACATCGCCATCGACCTTGTAGCCGGTGCAGATGGCCAGCTCCTCGAGCGTATCCAGTACGTCCAGCTTGGTCACGGCCAGCCCCGTGAGGCCGTTGACGCGCGTGGCGTACCGCACCACCACCCCATCGAACCAGCCGCAGCGGCGCGCGCGACCGGTGGTCGCCCCGAACTCATTGCCGAGAGTACGCACCTGCGACTGCAGCGGCTCGGCGAATTCGGTCGGCAACGGGCCGTTGCCCACGCGGGTGGTGTACGCCTTGACCACGCCCAACGCATAGTCAATCGCCATGGGTGAGATCCCCACGCCAGTGGCGGCACCGCCAACAGTGGTGTTGCTCGACGTCACATACGGATAGGTGCCGTGGTCGATATCCAGCAGCGAGCCCTGCGCCCCCTCCAGCAGCACCGCCGCGCCGCTCTTGATGGCGCGATGCACGCACAATCCGACATCTTCGGCGATAGCCAGCAACCGGGGTGCCAGGGCGGCCAGCTCGGTCATCGTGTCCTCCACCGAGGCACGCACATCCGACCCCGAACGCTCGAGCTGCGCATTCGCCCGATCCACACCCACCGCCACCAGCTCTCGCAGCCGTTCCGGGTAGCGCAGGTCGAGCACCCGAACGCCCCGACGGGCCACCTTATCCTCGTACGCCGGACCGATACCGCGACCGGTCGTACCAATGGCCTTGCTCGCCGCGCTCGCACGATCCATGAGCTTGTGGTACGGCATCACGAGATGAGCACGCTCGGAAACGTACAAGCGCCCTTCCACGTCGACGCCATCGGCGACCAACTCGTCGACCTCGACGAAAAGCGTCTCGGGGTCCATGACCACGCCGTTGCCGATCGCGCAGCGCACCCCTGGATGCAGGATCCCGCTCGGGATCTGGTGCAGCACGAAGGACGTGTCGCCGATGTGCACCGTGTGGCCGGCGTTGGCGCCGCCCTGGTAGCGGACGACCCAGTCAGCCCGCTCCGCGAGCACGTCGACCAGCTTCCCCTTCCCCTCGTCGCCCCACTGCGCGCCGACCACCACCATCGTGCGCGTCGTCGAATCGAACATGCGTCTTCATCTCCGGCGGCGCGGCGGCCGCACACAAAAAAACGCCCCGCGGACAACCCGCGGGGCGTTGGATGAATCTACGCCGCGAGCACGCCACGGCAACCGGCCGCGCCCGACCCGGCCAGGACTGGGAGTCCGGGCGCCGGCGGTGCGCCACTACGGATCCAGCCTCAAGTACTACGGCCACTCAGCCGAGCCTCGTAGGTAGCCCGACCACATACCGCCACTGCCAGAGGTGCCCCTGGTTTCCGTGCACACGCCGTCCCCGACGGTCCCAGCCGCACATGTCGCCGACCTGCAGGCCAGCATCGACCGGATGGCCGCGCAGCGCGAGGCGCGCACCCGCGCGCCATTCGCTGTTGCCTGACGCCCGATGCCAATCCTTTGCGCAACCAGGAAATCCACATGTCCTTCGTACCGTCTCAGTTCATCCCGCAGCTCCCGGGCATCGTGCGCAACTTCTTCACGCAGGTCGCGCCGTGCACGAACAACCGCCTCAACTTCGGCAAGTTCAAAGACGGTGTCGCCAACGGCGTGCTCGACACGGAGTTCAACGACACCTGCACGTACAAGATGAAGCCGACGAACGGGCGTATCCGTCTCCTCCGACAGACGCCGTCGGCGACCAATTGGGTGCTCGTGGGCCTGCGCGCCACCTGAGCCGTCGCTCTTCGATCTGTCGATCCGGCCCTCTATGCCGCCGCTCTCACCCCCCGTCATGCTCTCGCTTTCCGCACGACTCCTCGCCGTGACCGACACGATTGTCGTGGCGTCAATCTGTCGCAACCTCGTCGAGTCCGTGGAGCTTCGCGAGTTCGAGCGCGCCGAAGTGATCGCCGAGGCGACACGTACCTACATACGGGTCACCCCGCTGGCAACCGCAGTCGACGATCCCCACGATGCGCCCGATCTCTATCGCAGTCTCGCCGCGCTCTGGCTGGAACTTCGGTTTGAATGGCGGCGTCATAACATGGTGGCCAACTACGAGACCGTCCGCACGGGCAGCTGCGCGCCGATAGTCACGGTGCGCGCATCGATCGCCTCGTACCTGTTGCAGCGTATCGAGTCGTTGCTGGAGCGCGATCATCGTGAGCGACTCCGCGACACGGCGATGGAACTGCTTGATGCGTGTCGATTGGACGTCGAGCGGTCCAGCACCACCGTGTGCGCATGACCGCGATGGGTTCGCCCATGCCTGATCGACTCAGCGGACTACTGCACCTGCTCGAAGGTGCGGAGGTGCGCTCACACGTCGCCGTCATGATTGCGGAGTTGGGCAGCGTTGACGCGTCCGACGCGGAATCGCTTGTGGCATCGATCGATGCGCGGCTCGTGAGCATGGCCACGTCATTGCGCGAGGTGTGCATCGACGACGACCGCACCGAGGCGTTTGCGCTGCTTCCGTCCATCTGTCTTGAACTGCGGTTCGAGTGGATGCGCTACAACGTGCAATTGCAATACCTGACGATCAAGCGCGGCCTTGCAGATCCGGTGCTCATGGCCCGCGGCGCGGCGCTGCTGTACATCATCGAAGCGGTGGAGATGCACCTCGATGCCGAGGGCTCGTTCGTGGTCTCCCGCATCACCGCTGATCCGGTCGCCACTGCCCGCGGAGCCGTCGAACGCACGGATCGGCTGTTCGCACTCATGAACGCTGCCAGCGGCGGCGGACGGGATGCGGTCGACGTCTTGCTTCAGGCACAGGCACAGATCGCGCGATACACGAATTCCGCGCCGGTCCGGCACGTACTGTCGAAGGCGATCAGTGCGGTCATGGAGAAGCTGGGACGCGCGCTTCGCATCTCCGCCGACGACTTCATGCATGCGCTCGAAGGCGTGCTCATTCGTCGTCTTGGCAACGCGCCGGTCCGCGTTGTGCTCGGCCATGCCAGTCCCGACCCGTCGGTATCGATCCCCAGCGCGGTCGCGAACGGCCTCCTCAAGGCGGCGACCGATTGGATGGACGCGCTACGTGCGTCGTCGATGACGGCAGATAGCCACGCGCGCCGTGCCGCGGGTCGCCCTACGCACATCACGATTATGGCATCTGTGCGGCGCGAGAACGACCTCATTACCCTCACCATGAACGACGACGCAGACGGCACGGTGGATTACCGGCCGGACCGTCGCGTCTGGCCCATGCGCGACTTCAAGCTTCAGTTCGAGCAAGCGGAACGGGTGGGCAGCACGATTTCGTTCGGGTGCTTCGTCACCAGCGTGTCTGAATACCTGCTGCTCCGAGTCGGGAGCGGTTCGACCGATGTCGGCGTCGCCGTTCCGTTGCAAATGGTGCAACACATCGAACAGCGAGACGCCCAGGCACTGACGGTCCATGGGTCGCGCCTCATCGACCGACGCGGGAGCGGTACTGTTGCGCTCATCGATCTTGGCGATGCGTTGTTCGGAACGCGCATCGAAGAGGACATGTGCATGTACGTGCACGTGCGCGCCGGAGGCGACGGCAGCCCCGCTCTGGCACTGCGCGTACGCGCCGTCGATGGTATCGTGCGCGGGAGCGTGAAGTCGGTGCCCATTCTGCTCGCGGAGAGTCCGCTGCGCGGCTTCGTGCAATCCGACGACGACTTGGTGGCGGTGCTGGACTTCGACCGACTGCTGGCGCGCGCCGAAGCCCAGCAGCGCGATAGTGCGCAGGCCGCATGATCCTGAGCGGTGTGGCCGCAGACGCGACGGTCGACGTCGGTGGCGAAATGTCACCGCAGCACGTTTACGACGTCGCAACCGGCCAACGCGCACTGACCGTTGGTGGTGAGGCCCTCGCGCGCATGCAAGCATCGCACAGTGCGCTCGAACGCATGGTACAGGAGCGTCGGCGTATCTATGGCGTGACGACAGGCTACGGGCCGCTCGCGTCGCACCCCGTCACCCCGGAGCACGCCGCACTGCTGCAACGCAACCTCGTCTATCACCTGTGCGCCGGCGTGGGCAAGCCACTTTCGGTCGTACACACGCGGGCGATGATGATCGCGCGAGCGTCGAGTCTCGCGCGCGGCTACTCGGGAATCACGGCACCGGTATTCACAACACTGCTTGCCTGTATCGAGCTGGGCCTCACGCCCGTCGTCCCGGAGATGGGTACGGTGGGGGCAAGTGGTGACCTCACGCCGCTGGCCCACGTCGCGCTGGCGCTCATGGGAGAAGGGGAGATGTGGTACCGTGATCGCCGGATGCCCGCCGCACTGGCACTCGCGGAAGCCGGGCTCACACCGGTGTCGCTTGGCCGCAAGGACGGGGTCGCGCTCGTGAATGGGACGTCGTGCATGACGGGCATCGCGGCCATCAACACGGTGCGCGCCGAACGCGCCGCTGCCTTGGCGTTGCGCCTGTCCGTGCTCTTCGCCGAATGTCTGGGCGGGCGGCTGGAGGCCTGGGACCCTCGGCTCGGCGCGGCCCGTCCGCATCAGGGGCAGGTCGCGGCGCACCGCGCGCTCGCACGCTGGAGTGCGGCGAGTACCCGTCTACAATCGTCCGTCCAACCGCCACCGCCGCTCGACGAATCCATGGCACGTGACGGCTGGCTTCCCGAAGGCGAGTTGCCGCAGGATCCGTACACCATCCGCTGCGTGCCGCAGCTGATCGGGGCGGCGCTCGATGTTCTGACCTTCCACGAGAACATCGTCACCACGGAGTTGCAGAGCGCCACGGACAATCCGTTGCTCTTCGCCGACGACGACGCAGTGCTACACGGCGGCAACTTTTACGGGCAGCACGTCGCCTTCGCTTCGGACACTCTGCTGCTCGGTGTAGTCAAACTCGCCATTCACGCCGAACGGTGTATCGCGCGAATCACCGATGCGTCTCAAAGCGGCGGGCTGCCGTCGTTCTTGCACATCGGACGTGACGGAGTGAACTCCGGATTCATGGGGGCACAGGTCACGGCGAGCGCGCTGGTGGCGGAGATGCGTACCAAAGCCGTGCCCGCGTCTATCCAATCGGTGCCCACGAACGCGAACAATCAGGATGTCGTCTCCATGGGCACCATCGCGGCACGGAAAACGGCGGACGTGCTCGATCTCGTCTTTGACGTATTGAGCATTCATACCCTCGTACTGGCACAGGCGGCCGAACTCCGAGGCGGCCCGACACTCAGCGGTTTTGCCCCGACCAGTCAGTCGCTGGTGCATTGGGTGCGCGAGACGTCGGCGGCGTTGACGCAGGACCGTCCATTGTCGCCCGACATTGAGGCGATGGCCACGAGACTGCAAACGGTAGATTGGGAGCACGACGTGGTCGTCATGCATCCGTCCGTCTCGCGCTTCTAGTCCGCGAGTCGCGCCAACAGGTCGCGTCAACGTGTCGCGTCAGCTCGTCGCGGCTCCCACAATCGCCGCGCCGAGCAGCACGATCGCGACCAACACGCCGAGCCCACTCTTGGCGGCCGCCGCGACGGCACGACCGATCAGTGCGCCGGTCGCAACGCGGGTTGGATCGTTGCGCAACGCGCGGTGGACGGAAAGTTCGCCGGCAAACGCTCCCACGAAGGCACCGACCATTGCGCCCACCAGCGACCCCAACACGGGCACGGGCACACCGATCACGGCACCGACGATCCCTCCGACTATCGCGCCCCACGAAGCACGGCGGGAGCCGCCATACTTTCGCGTATAGCGGCCGGCGATGGTGTACTCCAATATCTCAGCCACCACGACCAGCGCCGCTGCCACGAGAAAGGTACCCAGTCCGATGCCTCCGGCGGGGACCAGTATCCAGAACAGCAGGCCGGCGCCGAGCATGACCCACAGCCCCGGCAGTCCGATGGGTACCAGGGCAAGTCCGGCCAGCAGCGCCAACGAAAGCAGCGCAACCGCCGCGATCTGGGAAAACGACATGAGCGTGTCCATGCAGCCCGTACGACAAAGCACGCGGCCCGGATTCGATCGTTATGCCGTCCCACCACGAGTGCCCGGTAACGTTCGCATCGCCGCGTACACGGCACCCGTCACCCGCACGCGTTGTCGTCACCATCGAACACCGCGCCCGATTCACACCGTCGTTTCCGGAGCGAGCGGTCGCCGACGATCGATCTCACCCTTCGCGGTGCGCCGCCATCCGTCCGATGCCACCCATCGCATTTGTAGCGGCACGCTCAACGGGGCCAGCACGCGCTCCACGACGGCGCGTACCCCGTCGGGATCTTGGGCACCGTGCCACGTGTCCGCGCGAGTCAGCAGTACTTCCAACGCGTCCGGCTCGCACGCCCGCAGCAACACATCCGCGACGTGTGGGAGGTCGCGTCGCAGCGCATCCTCCCACCGGGCGACGTCCACAAATCGGCCGTTTGGCAACTTGAACGCGGCACCGGCGCGTCCCACGTACGCGTACGCGTCATTCGGCAGCGCATGCACGAGATCCCCGCTGCGCACCCACCGGTCCGCCGGCAGGCGCTGCAGCGCACCGTGCTCCCACACGCCGCAGCACGCATTCGCTCCCCGATACGCCAGCACGCCGTCACCGTCGATGCGCACCTCGCATCCGACGGCGCGTCCGAGATACCGCGCCGACCATTCGCCTGGTTCGCCGAGCATCACACCCGGCGAGGCTTCGGTCTGGCCGTAGCCCACGCGCAGGTTGGTCGCGCGCAGCAGCTCCGACAGCATCGCCGACACGGGCGCGCCGCCCACCACACCACCGCGCACGCTCCGCAGCAGCGACGCCCCACGCTCATCGGCAAAGAGACGCGTGGCCAGCAGCGGCACGAGATCGACGTGCGTGATCGGGTGCGCCGCTGCCATTGCACAGAGCGACTCGATGTCGCGGCCACCCAGTGGATCGCGTACGATCTCGTCTGCCGCGAGTAGCGCCGACAGCAACCCGAGCACGAGTCCAAAGGCATGGTGCCACGGAAGTATGCTCAGCACACAGCCGCCGCCGAGTGCGAGCCGGTCGGCGTGACTGTCAAGGACGGCAAAGAGATTGTCGTCGGAGAGTGCGACCCACTGCGCCGAGCCACTCGTTCCAGAGGTACGCAGCAGCAGCCGAACGTCAGGCGTCCGCTCGCCGACACTCGTTCGCATCGCTGACAGCAACTCGTTGGGCCAGTCTCCACTGCCGCCCTGCGCGATCGCGTCGGCGGCGACAGTGAACGCGTCAGCTGGAACGCCAGACGTAAACAGGACCCGCGCGTCGAGCGTCGTCACTAGCGAATACCCACCGTCCCGTTCCGCGGCGTCCGGCGAAGTCACAGCCAGCGTCAGCCCTTCCCACAGCGCCGCGATGAGACACTGCACGAAGGCCGCGTCCGCCGGGAGTGCGCACACCACGCGATCGCCCGGCTGCAATCCCAGCGCACGAAAGCAACGCACCCACTGCCTTGCACCGGCCCACAGCGCGGCGGCGCTCCAGATCGCATCCGGCAACAGCAACAGCGGGGTCGGCTGCCCCGCCAATCGAGGATACAGCCGCTCACGCCAGCCAGCGCGCATGCCGCTACCCGAGGACGCCCGCCGCCTGCAAACGCGCGCGGACCGTCGCCAGTTCATCGCCCGCGACCGCCAGCAGCGGCGCACGCGGCACACTACCCTGCAGACCGGCCATCGTCATCGCGGCCTTGATCCCTGCCGGCCCCATCGCACCAGCGATATCGGTCGCGAGCGGCGTCAGCGTCGCTTGCAACGCCGTCGCTTGGTCCAGCTCTCCCGCGCGGAACGCGTCGACCATCGCGCGCACCAACGGACCCGCATAGAGCGCGATCGCGAGGATCGCACCGCTCACGCCGGCGGTCAGCGCGGGTACCGCGGTCGCGCCACTGCCCGTCAACACACGGAACGAGTCGCTTTGCGCGGCCAGATACTCCGCGAGCATCGGCAGATTCCCCGCACTGTCCTTCATGCCGATCACATTGTCGTGTTGCGCCAGCGTCTGAATCAGCGTGGGCGACAGCACGACGTGCGCGTACACCGGAATATTGTACAGCATCACCGGCAACGGACTCGCATCGGCGACGGCCAAAAAGTGCGCCGTCAGCGCGGCCTCACTCATGCGCTTGAGATAGTAGTGCGGCGACACCACCAGCACCGCGTCGGCGCCGGCGTCTTTCGCATCCTGCGCGCGCGAAATAGTCTGGCGCGTGCTCTCGCTCCCCACGCCTGCCAGCAACCACTTGTCACGCGGAATCCGTTCGCGCGCCCAGCTCAGCAGCGACCGTCGGTCGTGGTCATCGAGCAGCGCCGACTCTCCGCTGGAACCGGCAACGAGCACACCGTCCATGCCGTGCGCGAGATGGGCGTCGAGATTCGTGAGGAACGCGGCGCGGTCCAGTTCACCGGACGCGTCGAACGTGCTGATGGCGGGGACCATAAGTCCGCCCAGGGTTGTAGTCGGCATACCCTGAATCTACATGCGATCGGCAGGCCATGAGTGCAGGCGACTACTGCACGCCCACGCCGTTCGCTCCGGCGCCGTTCAGCTCAGCTTCCGAACAGACTCTCGAATCCGCTGCCGAACACGGCGTCGCCACCCAACGGGTTGGGACTCGTGACCGCGGCGTGACTGGTCGGGCTGGTCGCGATCGGCGGCATCTGCGCGCCCGTCCCCAGCGGATTGAGCCCAAGCGACGCTCCCGACGCCGCGCCGCCAACCGCCGGCACGGACGATGTCACCCGTGGCGAGACCACAGGGTGCGATGCGGTGGGCGTACGCCGACCGCGCATCATCCGGAACGTCAGCTCGAAATCGGCCGGCCTCGTAGAAGCGGCCAGCGCGGTCTCGAACGTCACCTCGCCGCTCGTCACCAGTTCGGTGAGATGCTGGTCAAAGGTCTGCATGCCATACTGCGCCCCGTCGGCGATATAGTCCCGCACTTCACTGACCCGATTTTCGGCGATCAGATCACGGATGGTTGGCGTGACGACCATGACCTCCGAAGCCACAACACGCCCGTGTCCGCTGGCGCGCGGCAACAGGCGCTGCGAAACCACAGCGTGCAACGACTCCGACAACCGCATACGCACCACCGCCTGCTCGTCGGGCGGAAACATGGCCATGATACGCACAATGGTGCTGCAGGCGTCGGGCGTATGCAGCGTCGAAATCAGCAGATGCCCCGTCTCGGCGGCTTTCATCGCCGTGTCGATCGTTTCCGCGTCGCGCATCTCACCAATCAGAATGACATCGGGGTCCTGACGCAGCGCCGCACGCAGTCCCATGCGAAAGCTGTCCGTGTCGATGCCGACTTCCCGCTGCGTGACCGAGCTCTTGAGATCGCTGTGCAGAAACTCAATCGGATTCTCGAGCGTGAGAATGTGCTTCTCGTGCGTCGCGTTGATGGATTGCACGAACGCCGCCATCGTGCTCGACTTGCCGGAGCCAGTCACGCCGGTCACCAGCACCATCCCGCGCTCCGAATGCGCAATGCGATTGAGCACTGGCGGCAGATGCAGCGATTCGAAGGTCGGAACCGTCGCCGGAATCACGCGCATCACGATCGAATGCGACGTACGCTGCCGCATGATGTTCACGCGAAAGCGTCCGATACCGGGCGAGGCCCAGGAGCAGTCGTAGTCGCGTAACGTGTCGATGTTGGCCCGCTCCGCCTCACCGGACATGAGATGCAGCGCGATGGCGCGCGTCTGTTCGGCCGTCAGCGATTGCTTCGTGAGCACGATGAGGCGCCCGTCGATGCGCGCCCGGACCACATCATCTGCCTTGATGTGAACGTCCGATGCGCCCCGTTCGACTGCTGCCTTGATGATCCGCTCAATCGCCACGTCTGGTCTCGCGTGCGTGACGTCGGCGAGCTACTCAATAGCCGGCGTCGAGATGCGCGACGTTACGCAACGGCTCGCCCGCTGCCCACCGTCGCCAATTGTCTGCAAAGCGTGCGCCCCTCGGCGGCGTATCCATTTTCGGACCGCCGCGCTATCTGCACGACGATTGCCCGCGGCCGGAGCAACGCGCGGGCGGTCCGTTTCAATAGTTCGTGACCTGCACGGGTGCGATGCGTCGCGGGTGCTCAGTCGTTCCCTGTGACGATGCCGGTCGGCAGGGAAAGGGCGCCCAACCCCATGCGATCCCGCACCTCGCGCATCGTCTCCTGCGCGATCGCGCGCGCCGTCCGCGCCCCGTCCGCCAGCGCGTCCAACACACGCTGCGGCTCGGCGTCCAGCTCCGCGGCACGCCGGCGGATCGGCGTCAGCTCCTGCACCATCCCTTCCAGCAGCACCTTCTTGCAGTCCATGCACCCCCAGCCGGCCGTGGTGCACTGCTGCACCACATGCGCCTGCGTCTCCTCGCTGCTGAACGCTTTGTGCAACTGGAAAATGTTGCAGACGTTCGGGTTGCCCGGATCGGTCTTGCGCACGCGCGCCGGGTCGGTCATGGCG
>JBBQSM010000001.1:0-103258 GCA_038234895.1 Gemmatimonadales bacterium | reverse complement strand
CCGCCGCCCGCACCGGACGCTGCGTCGGGCTTGAACTCTCCGGCGGTTTCGGCGCAAGGCACGCCGGCGCCCACGCCCCAGGCGACCGACGTTTCTATCGCCGATGCCTTGCTCGGCGCGTGGCGGGAGGTGCTGGGGTTCGACGATCTAGGGCTGGACGACGATTTCTTCGCGGTCGGCGGCACATCGTTGCAGGCTGCGCAACTGTTCACGCGCATCGAACGCATCACCGGTGCAGCGTTGCCGCTGTCGACGCTGTTTCGTGCCGGAAGCGTGCGTGCACTGCTCGCGGAACTGGACCGACCGGTCGAACATACCGGCGCGTTAGTGCGCGTACGTTCGTCAGGATCGCGCGCAACATTGTACGCGATTCCCGGAATCGGCGGCAACGTGGTCAGTCTACACGGACTCGCGCGGCAACTGGGACGCGAGCAGCCGTTCAGCGCGTTTGTCTCGCCAGGGCTCGATGGACGTGAGGAACCGCTGACGTCCATCGAGGCCATCGCCGAGCGGTACACCGACGAGTTGTTGCGTGTCGAGGTGGGGGAGATCCATCTGGTGGGGATCTGTTGGGGCGCTGCCGTCGCGTACGAAATGGCACGACGTCTCCGCGCGGTTGGCCGTGCGCCCTCAACGTTGGCGCTGATGGATCCCGCTGTGCTGTTGCGCGAGTCGGCGGTTCGGGAGCCGCGCGGTGATGCCGGGTTCGTGCGCGACCGCATCGAGCTGTACTGGGACGAGTTTCGCGCCGGAAGTTGGCGTGAGCGAAGCAAGCTGCTCGCCAGTAAAGCGCGCCGCGCGGCCAGTGTGCTGGCGGGCGCGCAGGAGCTGACCGAAAGTCGCAGCCAGCGAAACCTGTTCCGCGTTCGCGAGGCGAATACCATGGCCGTGACACGCTATGTCCCGGAGCCGTACGAAGGACACGTGCGGCTCTTTATCACCGCCGACCGCGACGTGGGCCAAGGCGCCGACCCTCGCCTCGAATGGCTATCGCTGATTTCGCCGGCACCGAGTGTGGTGGCGATCGGCGGCACCGATTCCGGCGATGCGATCTCGCCGGCGCACGTCACGGGCTTTGCCCGGGCATTGCAGTCGTGGCTGCAGACGCCGACCGTCGGGCATCCCTGACTGGTTGCGATAAACGCTGTGAGCGCAAGCGGATGGTGAGCGCCCTGCTCGTACATGACCGGCCTGCCTACGAAAAAACTTGCGGTGTGGCTGGCTGAGCGGATACCCTTGCGTTCACGACTCGTAAGTTGGCGCGCGCGGGAGCGTGGTGTGAGCCTCTGCGCTGCGCATGCGAGCGTTACAATCACCAATCGACACGGCGGCGGACGCTTGTGAATAGCCAAAGTACGCGTGCCATAGTGAATGCCCGCCGGTCGTTGACCCCGGTGCTGTTGTTCGCGACCTCACTGCTGCACGCCTGCGGCAACGCACCGGAACGTGCCACTCCCGACGCAGTGCCGGCGCCGGTGGTCGTCGACGACGGTCTCGACGTGCCGGCGGTGCTGGCAACGCGCCCGTATGCCGACACGCTGCACGGGGTCGTGGTTCCCGATCCGCTGCGCTGGATCGAAGACACCACCAATGCAGACGTACAGACGTGGGTTGCCACGCAGCGGCGCTACACCGATTCGCTTCTGGCGCGGTTGGTGGGCATCGATTCGCTCACCGCGACTGTAGAACGCGCGTATCAGGCGACGCCTACACTGGACGCGGTCCTGCGCACGCCGAGCCGGTTGATCGTGACACGATGGCTGGGCGCGATGCCGTCGATGTTCGCGCTGGATACCGGTTCGACGTCGGAACGCGAGATTCTGTCGGCGACCACACTGGCGCGAGTACGCAACGGTGCCGAACTGCGCGGGCTCTCGCCGTCTTGGGATGGCGATCTCGTCGCGATTGGAACCACCGAGCAGGGCGATGCCAACGCGACGGTGAGCGTAGTGGATGCGCGCACGGGTCGGTTGCTGGCAGACCGCGTCCCGGATTTGCTGACCACCACCAGTGGCACACGCTACGAGGTTACGTGGCTTCCGGACGGAAGCGGCTTCTTCTATCCGCGGCGGTGGCCCAACGGACCAAACGCCCAACGCGCTGATGAACTCGCACGCGGCCGGCAGTTTCTGCATCTCTTGGGTACGCCGCAATCGTCAGACGTCGCGGTGTTCGGGTTCGGCGTCTCGAGCGATGTGCCCATCGACAAAGTCGATCTGCCGACACGCGTGTACACCGCGCCCAACTCGGTGTGGCTGGTCGGTTCGATCTTTCGTTCGAAGCAGAACGCCACGGATTTCTTCGCCGCACCGCTCACGTTACCGATGACCAAGGCGCCGGCATGGTTTCGCATCGGCGACCTGTCCGATCGCCTCACCACCCCGCAGTTGCGTGGCGATACTGTGTACGCGATCAGCCGCCGTGGTGCGGACCGCGGTGCCATTGTGCGGCGCGTGCTGTCGCGTACCGCAATGCCAGATGCCTCGGCCGGCTCGTCGTGGGAAACCGTTGCCGCTGAACGCGCTGGCGTGATCACCGCCTTTTCGGTGCAATCGGATGCATTGTACTTCACCGAGCGCGTAGGAGGCACGCTCACGCTGCTGCGGCAACCGCACGGTGCACGCGATGCGGTCGCAGTCTCGTTGCCGGTGCAGGGCACCATTCGACTGCAACGTAATGCGCTCGATATGCCAGGCATCATGTTCTCTGTCGAATCATGGGCGACGCCACCGGATTGGTATCAGGTAGACGCGGCGGGAAAAGCCGCGCTGATTTCGATTGACGACGGGAGCGCGCAGCGCACGGGAGGCCGGATCGTCGCGGAGCGGCTCGAAGCGCCCTCCAAGGATGGAACGTTGGTGCCAGTCTCCTTGGTGTATGGCGATGCAGCCTTGCGCAACGGCGTGCTCGACGGCACCGCACCGTTGCTGATCGATGCGTACGGCGGGTTCGGTGTGTCTTCTGATGCCCGCTTCGATCCGTCGGCGCAGGTCTGGGTCGAATTAGGCGGCGTGTTTGCCTATGCGCACGTACGCGGCGGCGGTGAACTGGGCGATGCGTGGCACATGGCCGCGACACGGGAGAACAAACAGCGCAGTATCGATGATATGATTGGTGCCATAGAGGCGCTCATCGCCAAGCGGTACACGTCGGCGGGGCGCGTGACGATGGTCGGCATCTCATTCGGCGCGAATATTCCGGGGCTCACGATGTTGCAACGTCCCGACCTGCTTGGCGCCGTGCTCTACGAGGTCGGGCAGCCCGATGAGATCCGCGGATCGGCGTTTGATCCTACCGCCGCACGAAACATCGGTGAGATCGGCGACCTGGATACGCCGGAAGGTATCCGCGCCTTGATGAAATCGTCGCCGTATCACCAGGTGCCCGACCGTGTATCGCTGCCAGCGGTGTTCGTACATAGCGCGTCGGACGACTACAACTTCGGGGCGGACATGCTGGTCGGGAAATTCGTTGCGCGGCTGCAGGCGGCGAACAGCGGCACGCGACCGGTGGCGTGGGTGCGCACGCCCGGCGGACACCGGCAGTTGATCGGCCTGAGTCCGCAGTGGACGGCACGCGCCATGTCATTTGCGCTCTGGCAAACCGGCCTGGCCCGTTTCCAGCCTGCGCCACGCGCCGGGGTACCACGACCCGGCGCGACACGCTGATGGGTTCGACAGACACTACAGACCATGCGATCGGCCAGCGTCAGGTTGTGGGTGTGACATCGCGGCGAACCGCGGGGTAATGCCAAGTATGCCCAACTACGCTGCCGTCCCCCTCGCGCTGGCCGTCGTGCTGGTGACTGCCTGCCGCTCCAGTGAGCCAGCCGCGCCCCTTGTGCCACCCGCGCCGACTGTGACCGCACCGCTCGACTCGGCCGTGACACTCGCGCCCGGTACCACCATGCTGGTGACGCCGCCCGGGATTCTGGTCACCTTCGACAGCGTGACCAGCGAATCACGGTGTCCCACG
Source organism: Gemmatimonadales bacterium (assembly GCA_038234895.1). Taxonomy (GTDB): domain Bacteria; phylum Gemmatimonadota; class Gemmatimonadetes; order Gemmatimonadales; family Gemmatimonadaceae; genus Gemmatimonas. The sequence continues at coordinate 99,283 of JBBQSM010000001.1, read as the reverse complement.
AACGCACTCATCCAGTGCGTGTGGGCGGGGCTCGCGCGCATCTCGCTGCGCGTTGGACCCGCGACGAACCAGCGGGTGGTATCGCTGGAAACGATGACGCCGCGCGACACGGTCACCATCGATCGTTATGTTCTGCGACTGGTTGACGTGTCACCGCATCCACTCACGCTCGATTCGATTCCCAAGGCGAGCTACCGCGCGACGCTCACGCTCACCGCCAAGTAGTCCCGTCCACGCCGCACTTCCACAACGAGAATGCCTCATGTCTGTCGTGTTCGCGCGTACGATCACACTCGCCGGTTTCGTCGCAGCGAGTCTTGTCGTTGGCTGCAGCAAAGCTGCCGATAGCGCGGCGGCTGAGAGCGCAGCGAACTCCACGGCGGTCAGCGACGCATCCACGCCGGGCGCACGGGCGGAGGCGTCTCGGTTGGTGGGCATTGTCGGTCAATGGACGGACGCTACAACCGGCAGCGACAGCGTACTCATCGTAGATGGCGCTGCGTGGAGTGGCGTCTCCGATACGGCCGGGCTGACGAAGGCGAGTGGGCAGTGGTTTGGTGTACCCAATGCGACATTCACCTCGAACAACGCAGGGAAGGGCTCGTTCCCGTTCGCCATCGCCGCGGACATCCCATCGTTCAGCGGCGGTACGCTTCGCGTACAGTTCAGCATGCGCAGTGGCGCGACGGACCAGAACGCAGGCATTCTGTTCAATCTGGCGCCCACCGGCGACTATTTGTACGCGCGCTACAACACCAAAGACGGCGATCTGGCGCTGTGGAAGTTCGTGAACGGTGCGCGCGAGATCGTGGTGCACGGTACCGGAGCGCGTCAGTTGCCGCTCAACGTCTGGCACGAACTCGTGGTCACCATTCGCGACCGCGAACTCTCTGCCACGATTGCTGGCGATACCACCCTGCGCCTGACGCACACGCTCGATGCTGCGCCGACCGGTCGCGTGGGCGTGTGGGTGAAACGCGATGCGGTGACGGCGTTCCGCAGCTTCCTGCTGGAGCCGTAGCGCGACGAGAGGCGTATGCATCCCGCGGGGCCTTGGCCTTCGGCTATGCCGCGTTGCGTCGTCGATTCGGTCCGTCGTATGGCACAGTAAAGCGCTCGGCGTCGGCGATTGTCGCGTCCGGAGCATCGATGTCCGTCGCGCTCGACTCGCTCGCTTGCACGCGACCGGTGCGCTCGAGTTTACCCCAGCCCGGCGCGCCGCCCTTGAGTGCCGCGCGCATCGCCTTCACGAGTGCGACGTACAACACCTGGCGATAAGCAACGCGTTGCAGCGGCACCAACCAGACCTGTGACATCGATTCGTCCCGCTCGAAGCTGAGGCCGAGCAGCGCGGTCACGGTGTCAATTACCAGAAAGAGCAAGTACAACAACAGCACCGGCTCGGCGTGCACCCATGCGGCGTGTGCGCCGAGCGCAGGTGTTTCCACGATCAGGCGACCGACGGTGGCCAGCAGGGCGATGTCTGCCGCCGGCGCGAGCAGCGGAAAGAGCAACTGAAAGAGCCAGATGTTCGGCAGGCCAACGGTGCCAAGTGCGCCCGCCGAGCGCCGTCCCAAAGCGGCGCGATGCTTCCACGCGCACTGCAGCGTACCAAAACTCCAGCGGAAACGCTGCTTGAGCAGCGCTTCGAATGTTTCCGGCGCTTCGGTGAACGCAATGGCCCGATCAGCCAGCGCAACCTGATGGCCGGCGCGCAGCAACGTGAGCGTGAGATCCTGATCTTCGGCCAGCGTGTCGGAACGGAACCCGCCGACCGCGAGTACGGCGTCGCGACGCCACGCACCGATGGCACCCGGCACGACCGTGATGCAATTCAGCATGACGAAGGCGCGGCGATCAAGATTCTGGCTGGTTACGTATTCGACCGCCTGCCAGCGCGTGACGAGATTGACACGATTGCCGACTTTGGCGTTGCCGGCCACGGCGCCCACGCGTGCGTCGGCCAGCGGACGCACCAGGTGATGAATGGCGTTCGGTGCGAGCAGCGTGTCGGCATCGACCACCACGATGATCTCGCCCGACGCCGCCGCGATGCCGTGGTTGAGCGCCGCCGCCTTGCCCGCGTTGGTCTGCGAGATCACACGCACGCGCAGGTCGGCACACGCCGCACGCGCGGCATCGGCAGTCCCATCAGAAGAGCCATCGTCGATGACGATCACTTCGAGGGCGCCGTACTCCTGCGTGAGCAGCGACGAGACGGTGCGTCCGATCACGGTTGCTTCATTGTACGCGGGCACAAGAATCGTCACGCGCGGCATGTACGACTGATCGTCGCCGCGCCGTGCATATTTCTGCCGCTTCCGTTGTACGGCGGCCAGTGCCCCAATGCCGAACAGTCGCACGATACCGAGCAGTAACGCTACCAGGAACGCACCCACCAGCAAGCGCTCGGCAACACTGGCCATCGTGATCGCGGCAAAGTCGAGCGCCCGCTGCGGTGCTTCGTTCGTTGGCGCAAGTTGCATCCCGTTGCCGGGCGTGTCGTCGAGCAAGCCGGCCACCGTGGACAGCGTATAACCGCGCGCCCGCAGTGAGTCGATAAGCGGACCGAGGGCGGCCACGGTCGGGGTGCGATCGCCGCCGGCGTCGTGCAGCAACACAATGTGGCCGGTGCCACGCTCCAAACCGCGCAGCGTCGTGGCGACAATGGCCTGCGGATCTGTCTGCTGCCAGTCGCGCGCGTCGACTTCCAGCGCAGCGATGCGATAGCCAAGTGTGCTCGCGACCGCCATGGGGCGCAGCCGTTCGACCGTGCTGGGTCGCGCATCGCCGATGTATGGCGGACGAAAGAGCAGCGGACGACGACCGGTCACTGCCTCAATCACGCGACCTGTCGTGGCGAGTTCCATCCTGATCGCGGACTCACTGAGCCCCGCGAGATCGGGATGACTCCACGAGTGATTGCCGATCTCGTGTCCTTCGTTGGCCATGCGTCGCGCCAGATCGGGGAGCCGCTGTACCTGCCGCCCGATGACGAAGAAACTGGCGATGGCATCGCGCGATTTGAGCGTGTCGAGGATCTGCGCGGTGTAGTCGGGATCGGGACCGTCATCGAAGGTGAGCGCGACGCGACGCCCAGTGGCGCCCGCGCGGTCGACCACGTAGCCACCGGCCGGCTGCACGACTGCTTCCGCCTCGATAAATCCGGCGCTGTCCAGGCGCATCGTGCGCACCCCGGTACCCGAATGTCCATCGACCGCGAGAATCTCACCGTCGCCTGAGAGAATGGACACGCCATTGTCGGGGAGCGTGCGGAACGCGTCGGGCGTGCTGTCGATCCCGCTGCGACCCAGCGCGTTCCAGAGTGTCACGTCTTCACTACCCAGACGCCAGAACGCGACGCCGGCGGCGCCCGTTTGCATGCTGACCTTGAACTGATTCCACGCGGTGGCCGCGTCGAGGTACCACACCACGTGTCGGACGCCTGCCGGATCGCGCCACTGCGCGTAGGGCGTTCGGCTCTCGGCGTCGAACCACGGCGCACCGGTCGCGGCACGACTCAGTGCCATCGCTTCGCTCACGCTGATGGACACGCCTTCCTTGCGATCGCTGCGCCAGTGGTAGCCGTATTGTCCAAGTCCCACCAGCAACTTTTCAGCAGGCACCGTCTCGAGCACCGCGTCGAGCCGTTCGGCGAACCACGGCGCGCTGGCGACTGATCCGGGCTCGGTACCGATCGCATGCTCGTCGTACAGCATGGGGATGAGATAGTCGACGGCGTTCGCGTAGCCGGCGAGCGGGTAGTTCTCGTCGGCACCCAGCGGGACCGCCACGGAAACGACGGCCTGTAACGGTGCGACGGCGGCGCGTAGTTCCGTGAGGAATCTGAGCACACTGGCGTGCGCGCGTTCGGGGACCAGCTCGAAGTCGATCGTGATGCCGCGCAGCGCGTGCGTCTCGACCGCCGCCACCAATTGCGCGATGGCCGACCGACGGCGCGCCGGCGTGAGCACCACCGACTCTACCAGGGTGGGGTCGAAGCCACCGCCGGCAAAGTTGGTGACCATGAGGTGTACGGCCACGTCACGTTCGCGCGCGTCGGCGAGCAGATCCTTGTCGAGAAGGATGGTGAACTCGCCGGGAGCCGCGCGGCCAAGGAAGGCGCCCTCCACGATGACCCAATCGAGGCGGTCGCCCACGCGCTTGAGCGAGGCACGGCTGCCTGCGTCCCACTGTACGGCAAATGCGGCCACGATCGGGTCGGATGTGACCGCCGCGCGGTGCTGAGGCACAGGCATGGGGGTACAACGGCGCTGGCCGGCGTCGGGACCACAGGTGGCGCGTACCGGTGTGATCGCGCGTGTCTTTCGCGCCGCAACGGTGGTTGCACGCATCGGCAGCGGCTCAACAACGGGCGGATTCAGTACATTGACGGCAAAGGATCCGCCAACGAGCAGCGTGCCGGCCACGGCACCAAATGCAATCCAGCGCGTCAAACGGCCGCGACGGCCGGACGGATCGTGAAAAATTGGGCGTAAGGACACGATGAGAGCATCGACCGACTCGACCCGAAACTGAACGCCGTTCCCCCGACCTGTCTCTGGGCCACCAATGACCGACGACCGCAGCTCCGGCACCCCGTCTTACGCCAACGCCTACGCGCGCGCGATGCACGATCCCGAGGCGTTTTGGGCCGAGGCGGCGGAGGAAGTCCATTGGGACCGGCGGTGGGATCGCGTGCTGGACAACAGCGCGGCACCACTCTCGCGCTGGTTTCGTGGCGGGCAGATGAACACCTGCTACAACGCCATCGACCGGCACGTACTCAACGGTCGCGCCGAGCAGGCGGCGGTCATCTACGATAGCCCCGTAACCGGTACGATCCGGACCATCACGTATCGTGAGTTGCAGGGTGAAGTGGCGCGCTTTGCGGGGCTGCTGCAATCGCTTGGTGTCGGGCGTGGCGACCGGGTGATCATCTACATGCCCATGACGCCGGAAACGCTGATCGGGATGTACGCCTGTGCGCGCATTGGCGCGGTGCATTCGGTGGTGTTCGGCGGGTTCGCGCCGCAGGAGCTGGCCGTACGCATAAATGACGCGCAGCCCACGGTCATACTCACGGCGAGTTGTGGCATCGAGGTGCAACGCATCGTGCCGTACAAGCCGCTGCTCGATGAGGCGCTGGCGCTGGCCACGCATCAGCCTGCACACTGCATCGTGCTGCAGCGCGACGTGCATCCGTGCGTGCTGGTCGCGCCGCGCGACATCGCGTGGGCGGAGGCTGCGGCACAGGCGGCCCCGGTGCCATGCGTGCCGCTCGAGGCCACGGACCCGTTGTACATCTTGTACACCTCGGGTACGACTGGCACGCCGAAGGGTGTGGTGCGTGACAATGGCGGTCACGCCGTGGCTCTGCTCTGGACCATGCGGCACGTGTACGGTATGGAACCGGGCGAAGTTTTTTGGGCCGCGTCCGATTTCGGGTGGGCCGTTGGGCATTCGTACATCGTGTATGCGCCGCTGCTGGCGGGATGCACGACCGTCGTGCATGAAGGAAAGCCGGTTGGCACGCCCGATGCGGGTGAGTTTTGGCGTGTGATCGAGCAGCATAACGTTCGCGTACTATTCACGGCGCCCACCGCGTTTCGTGCCATCAAACGCGAAGACCCCAACGGTGAACATTTCACGCGTTATGACACGTCATGCCTGCGTGCATTGTTTTTGGCCGGCGAACGGCTCGACCCGGACACCTACCACTGGGCGCGTGCGTTGCTGCAGAAGCCCGTGGTCGATCACTGGTGGCAGACGGAGACAGGCTGGCCGGTGGCGGCGAACTGTCTTGGTCTCACGCCGTTTCCCGTGAAGCCCGGTTCTCCCACCAAACCGGTGCCGGGGTACGTGGTGGAGATTCTCGACGACGACGGCAACGTGCTGCCACCCAACAAGGAGGGCGCGGTGGTGATCAGGTTACCGCTGCCTCCGGGCACCTTGCCGACACTCTGGCGCGACGATGCGCGCTACATCGACACGTACCTGAGCAAGTATCCCGGCTACTACCTCACCGGCGATGGCGGCTACATCGACGAAGACGGCTACCTGTTCATCATGGGGCGCGTCGACGACATCATTATCGTGGCGGGGCACAACCTGTCCACGGGTTCGATGGAGCAGGCGCTCTCGGGGCACCCCGATGTGGCGGAATGTGCCGTGATCGGCGTGAAGGACGCGCTCAAGACGCAGGTGCCCGTGGGACTCGTGGTCCTCAAGGCCGGTGTTGAGCGCGCGCATGTCGAGATCGCTGCAGAGCTGGTGCAACGCGTGCGTGATCAGGTGGGGCCGGTGTCGAATTTCAAACAGGTCGCGGTGGTGACCCGCCTGCCGAAAACGCGTTCGGGCAAAGTGCTGCGCAAAACGATGCGGGCGATCGCCGACGGGGAGGCGTGGGTGATGCCCGCCACGATCGACGATCCCGCCACGCTGGGTGAGATCGAGATCGCGTTGCGCCTTATCGTGTCACGCCTTATCGCGTCACGCTGAACTGAAACGGCTGCTGGACCAGTTGCGCCACCTTACGATTACCAACTTCGGCAGGAATGAAGCGCATGCGGCCAAGTGCGGCGCGCACGGCGGCGGTAAAGAGCGCGTGGTCGCTGTTGAGTGCCTTGAACGTGGACACATCGGCGCGACCGGTGCTGTCGACCACGAACTGCGCGAGCACCACCCCCTCGATGCCCGCCGACCGCAGCATGTCGGGGTAGGTCGGCCCTGATGCGCCCGGTGCGAGAACGACGGGCTTCTCCACCTGCAGCTCGCTGTAAATGCCGTCCGACGGAATGAGTGGCGCGGGTGATGTACCCGTGCCGTTGGCGCGACCGTTCACGATGCCCCGCGCGCTGAAGTCGTCTTCGTTCGTCACGGCCCGGGTGAGATCGATGGGGGGCACGCCGAGCGGGATGTCGATGGGTGGCACCACGACCTGAAAGCCTTTCGGAACGGGCGCGTTCTGATAGACCTGCGGTGGCGTATTCACCGGTGGCGGTGGAGGCGGCGTTTCGATCCTGGTGAGGCGCAACCGCTCGGTGGGCTGCGCTTCCTCCGGCCCGGGCACCGCGGCATTAGCCGATACCAAGACCAGCGCGGCGATGACACCAGTGTGCATGACGATCGACGCCAGGGACCCGCCGGTGCGACGGGTGCGGGCGGCGCGCGATTCGAGCAGCGTAGTGAACATGGCGACCCTCCAGAGGTGACAGGCGGACCGGACGTCCGCCCCACCTCCATCGTGTGGCGCCAGCATGAAGCCCTCGTGACGGCTACATGAGCGATCGATTACGCGTGCGTGAGGAGTTGATGCGACTGGTTCACGTGCGCGCGACTACTTGCTGTCGGGGATGTCGAACTGGAACGGCTGCTGTACCAACTGCCTGACCGCCTGACCGTCGATTTTGGCCGGCTCCCACTGGATCGTCAACATCGCGGCCATCACGGACTCACTGAACAGCCCGTGATCGCTGCGCAGCACCTTGAACGTGCTCATGTCGGGGCGTCCCGTCTCGTCGATCACCACCTGCACAAGCACGGTCCCCATCACTTTCGCCTCGCGCAGTTTCGATGGGTACGTCGGCCCCACCGATCCGGCGCGCATGACCACGGGCGCGTCTACCTGGAAGTCGAAGAACGGCGTGCCGTTCGCTCGGGCGATGGCGCGACCCGCGGCGATATCCGACGCGGTTGCGGTCTTGACCGTACTCGCTGCACCCTCGGCGTTCAGCGCGAACAGAAATGGCTGCTGATGAAGCTGCCGCACCGCAACGCCGGCCTTGCGCGCCGGCATAAAGCGCATCGTCGGCAAGGCGGTACGCACCGCGGTGGCAAACTCCGGCGCGGTGGCACGCAGGATGATCAACGAGGTGGTGTCCGCGCGTCCGTCGGCGCCCACGATGAACTGCGCCAGGACGCGGCCGGTGGTGCCCGCTGCGCGCAACGCGGCCGGATACTGCGGACCTGTGCTGCCCGGCGCCATCACGGCGTCGGCATCGGTCGATGAGGTACCTGTGGCCGCCGGCGTCGCAGCGACCGTCTCCGGCGGCGTGTCGACGCTGCCCGATGTCGTCACGGACCGAGTAGTAACGGGCGACGGCGACGTCAGGTTGCTGGCGATACGCGAGGAGCAGGCCGTGCCCATCGCCACGACGGCCAGGCATGCGGTGAGAACGGCGCGCAACGGCGCGTGACGGGCAGGGGAGCTGTGCATGGCGCGGATTCTCCGGGTGAGCAGCGACGGGGTGTTGGCGAGCATGGGGGCGAAACGGGCGGACATGCGCTGCTGCGCAATGAGCAGCAGCAGTCGGGCATAACGCGTGCGATCAGTCGAACCGGCGAGCGTGCGCGCGTCGCAGTCGATCTCCATGGCGAGGCGCAGTCGTCGCGCCATCCACCAAAGCGCCGCGTTCCACGGCAGCAGGGTCGTGACGATCACCGACAGCCAGACCAGCAGCGGATCGCGCACGCGGCAGTGCTCGCGTTCGTGACGCAGCACGAGACGGCGAAGCGGTGCATCCAGCTCGAGCACCCATTCCGGAAAGACGATGGCCGGATGCACCACGCCGAGTACGGCCGGACCGACCTGCGCATCGATGAGCACGGGCGTCCCGTCGAGCTGCAACGTGCGCGCACGCAGCCGGATCCGGCGCAACGTCACCACGGCACGTCCCGTCTGCAGCAGCAAGACGGTCGACGCCAGCAACCAGCCCACCAACAAGGCGGTGTCCAGTCGAGCGGTGACAGCCGCAGCGACCACGGCCAGCGCGGACAGCTCCTCCGTCGCCGACACCGCCTCCAACGGCGCGTCACCCACCAGGGCGGCAGTCGGCACCGCCGCCATCGGGTCCGCGTGCAACAGGAGCGGCGCCACCAGCGGCCACCCCGCCGCGACGCAGAGCGCCACCGCCCAGACCAATCGTGCCGGCCTGCCGATCGTGCGGAGCGCCGACTCGATCAGCAGCGCGGCGACGGCACAGACCGTGGCGAACAGGAAGGCGCCCAGCATCCAGCGCGTCGCCGGAATTTCCCACGGGAGGGTGAGCAGCCACGACGCGCTCGCCGCAGCGATCAGCGCGGTCATGTGCAGTCTCCTGTGTCACCTGCGTCGCCCGTGTCGCCCGTGTCTCCAGCAGCTCCTGCGTCGTCCACGTCCCGGGCGTTCAACGTGCGCGCCAGCGCCTGCAGCTCGTCCGGGGTCACGTCGTGCTGATCGACCAGTTGGGCCAGCAGCGCCTGCGGCGACCCGCGAAAGAGCGACTGTACCAGTCGCGACAGCGCCGAGCGTTGCGCCGTCTGCTGCTGGACGCGTGGGAAGTAGCGATGGCCGCGCCCTTCCTCCGTCCGGCTCACGAACGATTTCGCCTCGAGATTGCGCAGCACGGTCAGCACGGTCGTATACGCCAGCGGCGCGTCCAGCCGCTCCCGCACCTCGGCGACCGTCCCCGAGCCGATCTCCCACAGCACGGCCATCACGTCCAGTTCGCGATCACCCAGTGATGCATCGGTCATGCCTGCTCCCGTCGAAAACGTCCGGACAGCACCTGTCTACTATCTGCATAGTAGTAATGCCACGGTCGGAAGACTTTGTCAACTATGGTCGTAGTAGTTCGCGGCATTCGGGCCACGCACGGGGCGCCCATCGCCTGACCACCGGCGCGGCGGGCATCGTGGCGCGGGGCGGAACGCCTGCCGCCGCGTCTCCGTTCCGCCGAGTATACTGCCGGTTGGTTTCGTAACGAGCGCGTGCTGTTGCAGTGAAGGGAGTGTGTACGCAGCGGCCGTGCCGGTGTGCTACCGGCTACGGCGTGCGCACCACCGGTCGGCTGAACACGGCGCCGTGCGGGACGGCCGGCGCATTGCCGCCGTGCGGCCACGGCGTGCTATCCAGTCGAAAGCCGGCGGCGGTTGCCCCATCGGCGCGGAACCGCTCGTCGAGCGCCAACGCACCGGTGGCAGCATTCACGGTCGCCAGGAGCACGCGATGCTCGAGGGCACCGTATCCGGTGATGACCAAGCGCTCGCCGTTCGGCTCCAACGCAATCCAGTGCGGCACATCGTTCGCGCCAAGTACCAACCGGGACACTTCACGGGGGTGCGCGGGATCGCTGATGTCGAGACTGACGACCGCGTTCCACGCCGGGACCGTCACCAAATAGTAATTGCCGGCGATCACGGGGATGGCGCAGTTCTCACCCGCCTTCTGCGGGAAGGAGGCCACGAGTGTCGCGGAAGGTGTCGCCTGGTCCAGACCGTCAACGAGATAGAGACCGCAATTGAACGTCGACACCAGCACGCGCTTCCCGTCAGCCAGCAGACGCGGCTCTGCGGTCAGCGCGCCCTCGTTGCCACGCGGGCCGTTCGGCAGGTCGAACGTGGCCAGCAGCGCGAGGTCCGACAGGCGCCAGAGCTGCACCGCGTTCACTTCATCCTCACCGACCATATCGGTCGTCGTGGTCAGGACGCGGTCGAGCAGTGGAACGATGGCCGCCGAATACGGCCGGATGCGCGGATCGATTGCCGGTCCATTCGCTGAAGCGGTGCGCACGACCTCGCCAGTCGGCGTCAGCTCAGCGAGCCCGCCGGGCGCCATCCCGCGCGCGTCGTGTTGCATCTGAAACGTGCCGAGCACGTTGCCGTTGGGCAGACGCACAAAGCTGTGCGGATGCATCAGCTGACCCACATCGCCGAACTGCCCGCTGACGCGTGGTTGCGTCGGGTTGGTGAGATCGAAAATGAAAGACTGCCCACTGCCGAAACCGTTGGCAAAAAGTTGCCCGTCGGCGGGCATCTCGTGCTCGGTGTGGTGCGGCTTGTTGGCGCGCCCCGGAACCGGCAACGTGGTCACCAGGCGACCGTAGCGGACCGTGTCGGGGCGGATGTCGTACACGGCCAGAAAGTCCGGCGCCGTGCTGTCGCTTGAAGCGCTCCACAAATACAAAAAGTCGCTCGACGCGCGCCCATTGAATGGTTGCGCGGCATCGCGGCAGGCGAGCGCCAGCAAACTCACCAGCATGATGCGCACCGTGCGCGCGACCTGCACGTGCTGTCGGTCCTGCTGCATCCAGCGTCTCCAGTGGGGAAACAGCGAATATGCGCGCCTGTGAGGTCGTTCGCTGCCCTGCGGGCGAGATCGACAGACGACGCGTTAGGACGCATATGCGCGCGCGATAGCCGAACCGACTCCGTAGACGTACGTTCGGTGCACTCGTTACGCACCAATTTCATTCGGAGCAGGTCATGAGTACATCACAGCCGTTCGGTTTTCCGCCCGCAGGACCTGGCGAGTCTATCAATCCGTTCGCACCGCGTGACCCGAACGCAAGGCCATTGACCCGCTGGGGCGATGTGGCGTGGCTGGATACGCTGCGCGCCCACGCTGATCCGGACGGCGAAGCTGTCGCGCGCGCACTCAAGCCGTTTGGTACCGCGCCCACCCGCGCCGCCTTCTCGGCATTCCGCAAAGGGCAGCGGCTTTTCCCCGCCGACACGCCCGACGTGCTGCTCGATTTTGCGCGCAGCGCGTTCGGCTACCGTGACACCATTGGTTTCACCACGCTGCCGGCATGGGCCGATCGCGAACGCATCCGCCGAGGCCAGGATGTCTTCATGACCACGGCGATTCCGGCGGTGTTGGTCATGCTCTGCAAGGCGCTCCCCGAGGGATATGCCGCCCCCTCCATGGCGCGCATCCTCAACCTCTCCGGCGATCTGAGCAAGTATCCGCAACACCGCCTCATGGGCACGTTGCAGCTGCTGCTGAATGTTTCGTCGCCGGGCTCGTTCGATCCCGGCGGTGCCGGCATTGTGAGCGGGCTCGAAATGCGGATGCTGCACGCGGGCGTGCGGGCGAATGTGGCGCCGACCGTCATGGGAGAGGCCAATCTCGCCGCCTTCCGCGCACAGTACGGTGAGCCGATCAATCAGGAAGACATGATCGGCACGATCATCGGCTTTTCACTGCTGGTCGTGGATGGGCTGCGTACACTGGGCCTTGGCTGGAGCGACCAGCAGGCGGAAGACTATTATCACGTCTGGTCGGTGTTTGCCCACCTCATGGGCGTGCGCACGCCGGCCACGCCGCCCGACGGCAATGCCATGCCGACGACACTCGACGAGGCGCGCACCTTCTACGCCGCCTATGGCCGTCACTACGTTGGCGCGACGAGCTTCACCGGCGATTTCCGCGCACAGTCGATCGCCGCGAATCCTGATGGCGTGAAACTGGCTGACGCGCACATTCGCATGCTCAACCTGTACGTGCCGAAGCCGTTGCAGATGCTGCTGCAGGATCATATTCCCCGCGCCTATATCCACCTGCTCATCGGCGATGTGGGGTGCGCGCGCATCGGTATCGCGCCGGGCAAGAGTGTGCACGAACTCGAGCAAGTTCTTGTCACCCTGCCGGCACTGCTCGAACGGGTGGTGGGCCACACCTCGAAGGACACGCACGTCTTTCTCGCCGAACTGCTCTTTGGTGCGTTGGTGCAAGAGACGTTCCCTAATGGCGTCGTCTTCCCCACGCCGACAAACGTCGGGGATCTGCTCGAACTCACGCTCAAGGGCGATTGACCGCAACGGTCGCCCTCACCGGATATGCACTGTGTCGCTTTCGCTTGTCCCGCTGCTGTTGGCATTGGTCCACACACCGGCGCCGTCTGACTCTACGCACTGCCTCGCGGCGGCGCAGTTTCTGCGTGGGGATCGCGGCATGCAGGCAGCGATTGAACCTGATACCATGGACGACTGGCGCACGCGACAGCGCACGGCGGGATGTCGTATTACCGCGGCGGGTGCCAGCGACATTGGTGTGGCGCGCGAGGCGGTGCGTTTTTACGAACGCATTCGTGCGGTTGGATGGACGCGTACACCCGATCCCCGTGACGCGCCCAACGAAGCATCGCTTCGTTTCCGCCATGAGCAGTCCGACTGCCTCTTCAATGTGAACGGCGAGCAATTGCTGGGCACCAAGGCCGAGTCGCGCGTGAACCGCGCGCTGGCACTTAAGCCCGGTCAGGTGCGCTATCAGCTGTTCGTGCAGTGCGTGCCGGCCATGCCGGCTGCGCCACGTTGAGCGAGTCGTGTCTGCAGCGCTTCACACGGGCCTCTACGTCGTGATGGGCGTTGCCGGTGCGGGCAAGAGTCTGGTCGGTGCGGCGTTGGCTCGCGCACTGGCGCTCCAATTTGTTGAAGGAGACAGCTTTCATCCACCCGCCAACTTGCAACGCATGGCGGCCGGCATCCCGCTCACCGACCACGACCGGCAGCCGTGGCTGCAGTCGCTGGCCGCCGAGCTCGACGCGGCACAACGCGCCGGTACGGGCCTGGTGCTCTCCTGCTCGGCCCTCAAGCGCCGGTACCGCGACACGCTGCGCGGTCCTGCGCGCGCCGTGCAGTTCATCATGCTGCGCGGCGATCGCGCGCTCTTGGCGCAGCGCTTGGCCGAGCGACACGGTCATTTCATGTCGCCCGCACTGCTCGACAGCCAGCTCGCGACGCTCGAAGAACCCGCGGCAGACGAAGGCGCATGGGTGTGCGATATCCGCGAGACGCCGGACATCATCGTGCGTGGACTTGTCGCGCGCATGGTTGCTGCGCAGTCAACGTGACTCAGGCGCTGAGCACGACCCTTAGCGATACTCGGCTCCTGCTCTATGCGCTCGGCGCGGTCATTGCGCTGATCGTACTCATCGCACGATTCAAACTGCATCCGTTTGTGGTGCTGATCGCGGTCTCACTCGGAATGGGGGTCGCGGCCGGCATGCCGTTCGCTGCGGCCATCAAGGCATTTCAGGATGGCGTCGGCGGTGCACTCGGGTTCATCGCCGTGGTGGTTGGCTTGGGCACCATGCTGGGCAAGATCATGGCCGAGTCGGGGGGCGCGACACGCATCGCCAGCACCCTGATTGAGCTGTTTGGCGTACGACGCGTACACTGGGCGATCATGTGCGTCGCGTTTATCGTCGGCATTCCGGTATTCTTCCAGGTCGGCTTCGTACTGCTCATTCCCCTCGTGTTCACAATCGCCAGACGCACAGGAATGTCGCTGGTGAAGATCGGATTACCGCTGGTGGCGGGACTGTCGGTGGTACACGGCATGGTGCCTCCTCATCCGGCAGCAATGCTCGCTGTCGGATCGTTCCAAGCGGATGTCGGGCTGACGATCCTGTACGCATTGCTGGTGGGCCTGCCCACTGCAGCGCTGGCGGGTCCGGTGTACGCCAACTGGATCGCGCCGCGTATCACGCTGCCTGCTCACAATCCGCTCGCGGAGCAACTCGAAGGCGTCTCGTTGGAGCACGCGCCGGGCTTTGGAGTGACCGTTTTCACTGTCATGATTCCCGTGCTGCTCATGCTGGGGGCCAGTACCGCCGATGTGTCGCTGCCGGTCACGCACGCGTTGCGTCAATGGCTCGATTTCGTAGGGAGCCCCATTGTCGCACTGCTGATCGCGCTGCTGGCTTCGTTCTGGACGCTCGGCGTGCCGGCCCGGTTCACGCGACACGAGCTGCTGACCTTCACCAACGATTGTCTCGCACCGACCGCCACGATCATTCTTGTCATCGGTGCGGGTGGCGGCTTTAACAAGGTGCTCATCCAAAGTGGGGTGGGGCGCGCGATCGCGAACGTCGCAATCGGCTCGCATGCCTCTCCGTTGTTGCTGGCGTGGGGAGTAGCGGCAGTTATTCGCGTGGCAACCGGGTCTGCGACGGTGGCGATGACTACCGCGGCAGGGATCGTGGCACCGATCGCGCTGGCCACCCCGGGGACGAGTGCGGAACTGCTGGTACTTGCCACCGGTGCGGGGTCACTCGTGCTGTCGCATGTGAACGATTCCGGATTTTGGCTGATCAAGGAATTCTTTGGGATGACAGTGACGCAAACACTCATGACGTGGACCGTTACTGAAACGATCATTGGCGTGGCGGGACTTGTCTTCACGATGGTGCTGGCGCTGGTCGTATAGTGCTCTCTCTCGGAGGCGGTACGAGTGGAATGGCGATTCGCCGATCGATACTCGCGATCTCGCTCGGCGCATGTACCGGGCAGGGGTCGATCGCTGCATCGGGAGCGGCCGCCGCCTCGGCGTCAGGGACTACCGCGTTCACCTCGGACGGGTGGCAGGACATCACCGCGACGCTCGATCCCGCCACCACGCCGGTGTACGAAGGCGATGCCCCGATCGTGTTTACGTTCCTGAAGGACACGCGCAAGGGCGATGTGCTGTCACTCTCCGTGTACTCCATGGGCGCGCACAGCGGCACGCACATTGATGCGCCAATGCACTTCGTCGCGGGCGGCGCGTCTATCGACTCGGTTCCACTCGATGCGCTCATCGGCGTGGCACGGGTGATCGACATTCCAGACAGTGTTCAGGCTATCACGGCGGAGGAGCTCGCGCGTCACGACTGGCGCGGCGCTGAGTGGGTGCTCTTTTGCACGCGAAGCGCACGCGGCGGCTGGATGTCGCAGCGTGCATTCCATCGGGACTTCGCCTATGTGGCCCCGGATGCTGCGCCGCTCTTGGCCGATGCCGGTGTGAAGTTGGTTGGTATTGACTACATCTCTGCCGAGGCGTTTGGTGCGAAGGTGCCGCGCACGCACCAGATTTTGTTGGCCAAGGAGATTCCTGTCGTAGAGGGACTGCTGCTCGACAACGTGTCGGCTGGCGAATACGATCTGATCGTACTGGCCATCAAAGTCGCTGGGCACGATGGCGCACCGGCACGCGCGCTTGTCCGTCCGCACAAACCGTAGCAACTATCGCCAGTACTGCGCAAACCGCAGTCTCCATTGTTCGCGCTCCAAAGCCTCTTCCCGTAGGGCACTCTCATGATACGCACGCTCCGTCGCTCCGCTCGCCGTTCGCTCACCGGCACGATTGTCGGTACGCTTGCCTGCGTGTTTGCGTCTACCGCCGCGCTCGCGCAGCAAACCAGCATGCAAGCTGGTGACCTCGCCGGGCTGCGATTGCGCGGCATCGGGCCCGCGTCGATGTCCGGGCGCGTGGTGGACATGGAGGTGCTCGAGTCAAACCCGTACACGATGTACGTGGCCGGTGCGACCGGTGGCCTTTGGCGCACACGCGACAACGGTGTGACATGGGAATCGCTGTTCGATGCGGTACCCGTGCACTCCATCGGCGATGTCGCCGTGAATCAGTCCAACCCCAACATCATTTGGGTGGGCACCGGCGAACGCGCCAGCCGACAGAGTGTGGGCTGGGGCGATGGCATCTACAAGTCTACCGATGCCGGTCGTACGTGGACGAATGTCGGACTGCGGGGCAGCAAGCACATAGGACGCATCGTGTTGCACCCCACCGACCCCAACGTCGCCTTAGTCGCTGCGCAGGGTTCCGTGTGGGGCCCGGGCGGCGATCGCGGTCTGTTCAAGACCACCGACGGCGGTGCCAACTGGACGCGCGTGTTGTATGTCGACGACGAGACCGGTGCGACGGACGTGGCTATCGACGGCACGCACCCGGACATCATGTACGCGGCGATGTACCAGCGGCGGCGCAGCGCCTTCGGCTTCGATGGCGGCGGACCGGGCAGCGGGTTGTACAAGAGCACGGACGCCGGTGCGACGTGGAGCAAACTCACCGGCAATGGGCTGCCGAGCGGTGAGTACGGACGCATCGGCATTTCGGTCTATCGCAAGAACTCGAGTGTGGTGGTCGTGAGCATCGAGCAGGGGTCGCGTTACAACGCGTCCACTGCCTACATCCAACGGAAGGCGGGGCTGTATCGCAGCGACGACAAGGGGGGCACGTGGACGTTTTTATCCGACTGGAATCCACGTCCCATGTACGCGAGCCAGCCCACGATCGATCCGAACGACGACAAGCGCATCTACATGCTCAATGCGTACTCGTTCAGCGATGATGGTGGCAAGACGTTTACCGCACCGCGCACGACCACGCACGGCGACGATCGATTCGTCTGGGTCGATCCCACCAACAGTCAGCATGTGATCAAGCTGGACGACGGTGGCATCGGCATCAGCTACGATCGCGGTGTGAAGTTCTTGTATGTCGCGTCGCTTCCGCTTTCGCAGTGGTATCGCGTGGCGCTGGACAACGCCGTGCCGTTCAACGTGTACGGTGGCCTGCAGGACAACGGGTGCTGGATGGGACCGAGCGCGAGCTGGACCACGAGCGGCATTCTCAACGAACACTGGTCGCGGCTGTGCGGTGGTGACGGTTTCTTCGTCATTCCTGATCTCAGGCGACCGGGTACTGCCTATTCGGCGTCGCAGTTTCTGGGACTGCAGCGCAACGATACCAAGTCGTGGCAGGTGCAGGATCTCCGTCCCGGCGATGATCAAGGTCACATTGCCGGCCGCCGCAATTGGGAGACGTGGGGCAAGCCCGGCGCATCGCAGGTACTGGGCAACGCAATGCACCCTGCCAACTGGGATTCGCCGATCGTACTCTCGCCGCATGACACGGGCACGCTGTATGTGGGCATGCAGCATCTCTTCCGGTCGCGCGACAAGGGGATCACCTGGACCGATCTTGGCGACATGACCACCGGTGTGGATCGCAGTACGCTGTCACTCATGGGCCGTCAGCCCAGTGAGAACACGCTCTCCATCGACGACGGCGTGCCGTACTTCCCGGGCATCACGGCACTGGCAGAGTCGCCGCGGCTGAAAGGACTGTTGTACGTGGGTACAGACGATGGCCGCTTTCGGGTGTCGCGCAATGGTGGCGTCACGTGGCAGGATCAGCAGACTCGCTTTCCGGGGCTGTCCGCTGGTGCATGGTTTGCCGGCGTAGAGCCGTCGCGTCATGCCGATGGTACCGCGTACGTGACCGTAGACAACCATCGCAGCAACGATTTTGCGAACTACGTCTACATGACGACGGATTTCGGCGCCACGTGGACGTCGATTACCGGCGACTTGCCGGCGGAGCGCGTCGCCCGCACCGTGCGCGAAGATCCGCGGAATCCGTCGCTGCTCTATCTCGCCACGGAGTTTGGCGTATTCCTGTCGCCGACACGCGGCGCGCAGTGGTTGCCGTTGCGCAACAACATGCCAACCATGCCGTTCAACGACATTGCCATTCATCCGCGTGACAACGCACTGGTGCTGGCGTCGCATGCACGAGGCGTCTGGATTCTTGATCAGCTCAACGCATTGCAGGAGCTCACGCCTGCCGTGATGGCGAAGGGTGCGCACCTGTTCAGCATTCAGCCAGCGCATCAGATCCGCACCACGAACTTGCGCCCGCACGCGGGTGACATGGTGTTCCGCGGCGAGAACCCGGCGAACGGTGCGTATGTGGACTACTGGCTCGCGCAGGCGGGAACAGCCGTCACGCTGACCGTGCGCGATGCGACAGGTGTAGTCGTGCAACGACTCACGGGTCCCACCTCGAAAGGCGTCAACCGGGCCGTGTGGAACCTGCGCCACGCCGATGTACCGCTGCGCGGAGGAGGGGGCGAGGACGACGACGAGGGGCCGCGCGCGGTGTCGGCGGGGCCATTGGTGCTGCCCGGGGTGTATTCCGTCACGATTGATGCCGGTGGTATGGGCAACGCGCAGCAGGTGATCGTGCGCGAAGATCCGCGGGTGACGGTCGGGGCGGTAGAGCGTCGGCAATGGACGGCGTTCCATCGGCAGGTGGCAGCACTGGCCACCGAGTTCGCACCGGTGGCCGATCGCGCGCGGCGCGCGGCCGCAACGGCGCAGAATGCCGACAATAAGCGTCAAGCACAGGAGCTGCTGGCGCGCATCGGTACACTGTACAATGCGACGGGGCGGTGGACCGGCCGCCCTACCGCAGATCAGCGCACGCAGCTCGCGTACTATCAGCAAATGGTGCGCACGCTTGCCGCCGCCCCGTTCTGATCGCGCCGCACGATCGGCTCCACGTCCTTCCATCCAATATCACAAGTTCGTACACGCCGTTTACTTCTGGCTTCGCGACGACCTGACCGTCGCGGAGCTTGCCCGGGCCGATGCGCAGGCAAAATCGCTGTGTCTTCCCGACTCGGTGCGCCACGGCTCGGTGGGGGCACCGGCGTCTGCCGACGCCCCGTTATCGAGCGAAGCTATACCCGGGCGCTGCGGGTACGCATTTTCGATTCGGAGGACGTGCCGGCCTGACCGGAGCGACCGCTTGCTTCCTTTCACCGCTCGGTTGACCGGCGCGCGCTGTCAGCACAGCTTGCAGCAGGGGCAAACCCTCATCGAACGCGCTGGTCAATGCCGCACATTGATTGAAGACACGCGGGCACGCTGCCGCGACCACGACTGGCGCCGCGGCCACCTGGCTTCAGACGCCGCAACGGGACGTGACACATGGAAGAAACCACGGTGACCTCTGTCGGCCCTGCCGACCTGAACGGTGCCAGCGGCATGCCCGACGAAGTCTCGCGCATTCGCGATATCATCTTCGGCGCGAACATGCGCGACTACGAGCGGCGCTTCAGCACGCTCGAGGCGCATCTGCTGCAGGAGCTCGCCTCGTTGCGCAGCGATATGCTTTCGCGTTTTGACCAGGCGGCAGCGGCCGCCAGCGCGGAATTCGGACGATTGCACGAGCGCGTCACGAACGAAGTACAGCAGCTGAACGCGCGCCTGTCCAGCGAGGCGCAGCAACTGCACGGACGTGTCACCAGCGAAGTGCAGCAGCTCAACGATCGGTTGCAGGACGAGCGCGATGCACGCAACGCGTCCGTGCAAGACCTGCACGATGCCCTGCAGCGGGCTCGCGATGCAGCGGACGAACGCGCCGGCGAACTGCAGGCGTTACTCGAACATCGTGCGAGCGAGCTGCGTGAAGGCAAGACCGACCGCCATCAGTTGGGCGATCTGCTCCGTCAACTTGGCGATTCGCTGCAAGCGCCAGCGGCGGACAGCCGCGGGTGAACAACGTCGGTGAGCGCTCGTCGTCCCCGGCCGCGCCGGGAGCGGACACGAGTCTGGTCGAACTCCGGCGCGTGCTCGTGGGAGTCGAGCAGCGCCAGATCGCGCATCTCACCGAACGGCTCGACGATCCGATCATCCGCGCGCAGGAAACGGCGAACGTCCTCGTCGATGCGGTCCGCGTGCGGACGGCGCGCGACGGACAGCTGACCGAGGCGCTGCAGCCGACGATCAGCACGGCACTCGAACAGGCAGTCACCCACGATCCGCGGCCGTTCGCCAACGCGCTCTTTCCCGTCCTCGGCCCCGCCATCCGGGCCGCTGTCACGGACATGCTCTCGCGCGCGCTCGCATCGCTGGACGCCGCGCTCACGAACACGTTCTCGGTGCAGGGGCTCCGCTGGCGCATGGAGGCGTGGCGAACCGGCCGCTCGTTTGCCGAGGTGGTACTGCTGCGTACGCTGGTGTATCGGGTCGAGCAGCTGATTCTGATTGATCGTATGACCGGCCTGCCGTTGCAACACCTTATGGCCGATGATCTCCGCAGCACGGATGCGGCGCACCGATCGGCGATGATGTCCGGCATGCTGGCAGCCCTGCGCGACTACGCGCACGATGCGCTGGGCGCGCGCTCCAACGAGTCGCTGGATGCGTTTACGGTCGGTGATCTCAAAGTGTGGGTGGAGCAGGGACCGCGAGTGTTACTGGCAGCGGTCATTCGCGGGGTGCCGCCGGAAGAGATGCGCGTCACGCTGCGAGAGTGCGGGGAGTCGTTGCAGTTGCAGTTCGGTGCCGCGTTCGCCCGGTTTGATGGCGACGCCGCGCCGTTCGTGGTCACGCGACCGACGCTCGAGCGTGTCTTTGCCGCGAAGTACTCGGCGGGCGCGAAACCCAAATCGATGGCGCGGGCTTGGACCGTCGTTGCGATCGTGTTCCTCACGCTGCTGGGTGTGGCGGGTTGGTGGTGGTATCGGGGCGCACGCTTTGGCGACTACGTCGAGCGACTCCGCGCCGAGCCTGGCATCGTGATCACCGAAGCCGAGCGCGATGGACTCGGGTTTCGCGTGGCAGGCCTGCGCGATCCCAATGCGTCAGCGCCCGCCATGCTACGGTTGGGAATTCCGCTGGACACGGCCCGTCTGACCGAGCAGTGGGCGCCGTACCTGTCGCTCGATTCGACCATCACCCTGCTGCGTACTGTACGCCGTGTTCAGCCTCCGGCGCGCGTCAGTTTGACCCTGCGCGGCGACACGATCGAGGCGGCCGGGTCGGCAACGGGCGTGTGGCGCGAGTCGGCGCTGGTGCTCGCGCTGTCAACGCCCGGGGTGCGCGTGTGGCGGGATAGCGCGCTGGTGCTCGATGTGCGCGCGCGCGCCGATTCGTTGGCGCAGTTGGTGAGCACGCAGCCGCTGACCTTTGGCACTGGCGCGTCGGTGCTGCGCCCTGCCGAGCGCGAGCGATTGCGTGTGATTGCAGCGCAGGTGCGCGAGCTGTCACTGCTGGTGCCGGTGGAAGGCGGAGTGCTCGAAGTATCGCTGGCCGGCTTCACCGATCCGTCCGGCTCCGACACGCTCAACACCCGACTCGCACGCGAGCGTGCGGCCGTGGTGCGCGCGGCGCTCGTCGAAGAGGGCGTGGCCGATTCACTCCTGCTCGACCGCACGACCACGCCATCGGCAGAGGCCAGATCCGCCGCGCAGCGCGTGACCGCTGTACAGGCTACCGTCCGGTGGGAACTGCCTCCCTCACGCTCCCCCGCGCCACCCCAATGATTCAAAAAAAGGTGTGTCTCGTCGGTGCGCTGGCTGTCGGCAAGACGAGTATCGTCAGTCGCTTCGTGCGAAGTATGTTCTCCGAGCAGTACCTGTCCACCGTAGGCGTGAAGATCGACCGCAAGCTCGTCCGCTACGGCGATGATGACGTCGGCCTCGTCATCTGGGATCTGGCCGGTGAGGACGCGTTTGAGCAAGTGCGCATGCAGTATCTGCGAGGATGTGCCGGCTTCATTGTCGTGGTCGACGGTACGCGTCCGAACACACTCGAGACGGCGATGCATATTCAGGCACGGATCGACACGGAATACGGACCGCGACCGTTCGTGGTGGCGGCCAACAAGTGTGATCTGGCCGACGAATGGGTGCTGCGTCCCGACGCGCTGGTGGGTATGACCGGACAGAGCTGGAGCGGGATCGAATGCAGCGCCCGCAATGGCGCAGGGGTGGAGTCGGTCTTTCAGGCGCTCACGCAACGCATCATGACGCCGTAACCACCGCTTTTTACGCAGGGCTTCTCCAAAGAAACCCCGCTTACGTATCCGTCTTCTACGCGACCATCATGCTTCCTTTTCGACCAGTCGTTTCTCGCATCGCTCGCGCACTCATCGTTTGTCTCGCATTCCCGCTGACTGCGCGCGCGCAGGGCGCTCCTTCGCTCGACAAGGCTGAGATAGCCATGCGCGCCGACGTCGCCAAGCGGCGCGAGGATCAGATCGTGTATCTCGAAAAGCTCGTCAACATCCCGAGCGGCACGCTGAACATCGCGGGCGTCCGGCAAGTGGGGCAGGTGATCATGGCCACCTTGGACTCGCTCGGCTTCACCTCGCGCTGGGCCGACGTGGCGCCGGAGATGAAGCGCGCGGGGCACCTGGTGGCCACACACGTGGGAAAGCCCGGGTCTCCGCGCATGCTGCTCATCGGTCATCTCGATACCGTCTTCGAAGGACCGAATCAGAAGTTTGAGCGTGTCGATTCGATCGCCAAGGGCGCTGGCTCGAACGACATCAAAGGTGGTGATGTCATCATGCTGTATGCGCTGCGCGCAATGCACGCCGCTGGTACCCTCAAAAATGCCAACATCACCGTGGTGATGACCGGCGACGAGGAGTATCCGGGCGAACCGCTCAACGCCGCACGCGCCGCGCTGCTCGAGGCAGCGAAGCAGAGCGACCTCGCGCTCGCTTTCGAAGGCGGGTCGCGCACCATGGCCACCATCGGTCGTCGCTCGGCGAGTGCATGGGTGCTCAAGGTGTCGGGTCAGCAGGGACACTCGTCGGGGGTCTTTCGCTCAAGCTACGGTGCCATCTATGAGGCGGCCCGCATTCTCGACGAGTTTCGTCGCGAGCTCGCCAGCGAACAGAATCTGACCTACAATCCCGGAACGATCACGGGTGGCGAGTCGGTGGCGTACAACACGGAAACACAAAGCGGCACAACGGCGGGAAAGACGAATATCATCGCGCCAGTCACGTGGGTGCAGGGCGATCTCCGTGCAATGAATCAGGCGCAAATCGATCGCGCGCAGGCAAAGATGCGCGAGATCGTCGGCCGCAACCTGAAGGGTACGACCGCGGAGATCACGTTCCGCGACGGGTATCCGCCAATGGCGGTGACACCCGGCGGCGAGAAGTTGCTCGCCTTTTATAGTGGCGCGAGCGCCGCGCTTGGCTACGGTGCGCTGACCGCGAGCGATCCGGCCACGCGGGGCGCTGGTGATCTCAGCTTCGTCGCCCCATTCATCGATGGCGTGGAAGGCTTGGGAGCACTCGGCTCCGGCGCGCACTCACCAAATGAGTCTGTGAACCTGCCTGCGCTCACCATGCAGACGGAGCGCGCAGCGATGATGCTCTATCGTCTGTCCAAGGAGAAGGCTGAGTCGTTCCGTCGGCCGAAGATGTAGCGCAGAAGCAACCCATGAAAGCTGAGCCGAACACCAGCACGCGCGTCACCAGCATGCACGCCTCCGACCCTCGGCCGCACGTGGTCATTGTCGGTGGCGGTTTCGCCGGGATTTCTGCTGCGCGCGTGCTCGCCAAGGCCGAGGTGCGGATCACGGTCATCGATCGTACGAATCACCACCTGTTTCAGCCGCTGCTGTATCAGGTGGCGACGGCCGTGCTCAATCCGGCCGACATCACCGTACCGATTCGCTGGATGCTCCGCGATCAGCCGAACGCAACGGTGATCATGGCGGAAGTGCACAAGATTGACGTTCCACAACACACACTCACACTCGATGGAGGCAGTAGTACCGTCGCGTGGGACTATCTCATTGTGGCCAGCGGTGCCCGGCATGCGTACTTCGGACATCCCGAATGGGAAAGCAACGCTCCCGGGCTCAAGAGCATCGAAGACGCCCTCGAAATGCGACGACGCTTTCTGCTCAGCTTCGAGGCGGCGGAGCGCGCGAGCGCGGAAGGACAGCGTGAGGCTCTGCTCACCTTCGTGATCGTTGGCGGTGGCCCAACTGGTGTCGAACTGGCTGGCATGATCCCCGAAATCACGCGTAAAGCCATGACGCGCGATTTCCGACGGATAGATCCCGCATCCGCTCGCGTCGTGCTACTGGAGGCTGGTCCGCGGTTGCTGGCACACTTCCCCGACGTGCTCAGCGCGCGTGCCGAGCGCGATCTGCGTGAACTCGGCGTGGACGTGCGCACCGACACAGCCGTCACGAACGTGGACGACGCCGGGGTTACCTTGGCGTCGGGGGAACGGATCTTCGCGCATACGGTGTTCTGGGGCGCCGGCAATCAAGCCTCACCACTCGGCAAGCAGCTCGGCGCTCCGCTCGATCGTGCCGGTCGCGTGATCGTGGAGTCCGACCTCAGTTTGCCCGCCGACCGTCATGTGTTTGCCGTCGGAGATCTCGCCGCTGTGCTCACCGACGCGGGTACTCCGGTACCTGCCGTCGCTCCAGCAGCCAATCAAATGGGCGCTCATGCGGCAGCGTCCATTCTGCATGATCTCCGCGGGACGCCGCGCGCGCCCTTCCGGTACTTCAACAAGGGCGATCTCGCGACCATCGGTCGGCATCGCGCTGTTGCGTCGATCGGTGCACTGAAGTTGCAGGGCAACATCGCTTGGCTTGCCTGGCTATTCATCCACATCCTGTACCTTGCCGGGTTTCGCAATCGCCTCACGGTATTCGTACAGTGGGCCTATCAGTACGTCACCTATCAGCGCGGTGTGCGGTTGATTACCGGAACCACCGCACATCGATTGCTCAACACGAGCCGTGATCGGGAATTCGCGCGCGCCGACGAACGGAACGACCTTGCGCAGTTGCCGAAAGACTAACGATTCACCCGTCAATCGCAGTGCGACCGCGCAAATAGGTTGTGCTGCGACTACTCAGCGCTTACGCAACCGTCCACTGCACTTGATCTCGACCAATGCGGCCGGCCTCGGCAACGCTGACACGGCCAACGTGGCGCGGGCGGGCGGATCGATGCGAAAATATTCGACGTACACCGTATTCATTGCCGCGTAGTCCGCCATGTCCTTCAAGAACACGGTGCACTCGCCCAAATCGGACATCGTGCCACCCGCTGATTGTACCGCAGTCTTGATGTTCTCCATCGTTTGTCGCGTCTGCACCGCCACACCACCATCCACGATGTCCTGCGTGCCGGGTTTGAAGCCCGTCATTCCGGAGACGAAGATCAGGTCGCCGTCGCGAATCGCCACCGAATACGCCGGAACAAGCGGTGAAATACCCGGTGGATTGATCACCCGTCGATCGATGGCCATCGGGTTGCGCGCTGGAACAACGATGGGCTCGAACCACGTCGGATCGAGCACGCGACTACCCGGAGATGCTGCGGTGACTTCCTCGTGGAAGCGCATGCGGTCGGCAATCGCGGCAGCCGTTGGCTTGGGATTGCCATACGAATCGGCGTGCGTCGGAATGACGAGGGTGGGATAGCCAAGCACGCGCATGAGTCGGCCGGTGTAGTCGTGGATCTCCAACCGCTGGCTGTTTGCTCCGACCAGCGCGATGTCCGGCCGCAGCCCTTCCATTTCGCGCTCGAGATAGTTCATCGAACCCATGGCGAGCACCTCGTGTCCGCCAATGCGAATCAGATAGGCAAGGTTGCCACCTTCGACGTACTGGTTGCGGCGAAGCGGCGCCGTGAGTCCACGTGGCGCAGTGCCGACAATCCCTCGCGTATTGTTAAAGTAGTGCTTGGCGTCCAGCGCACTGTGGATGTTGGGCACCACGCGAATCGAGATGTCACCAAAGGCGTAGTCTTCGCCGCCCACCACCGTGATGATGCTGCTGTCGCGCACGCCATTCGCGCGTGCGAGATTCGCGGCGGTTTCATGTCCCAGAATCGTCGCGCCGGTCTTGCGCGAGATGTAGCCCGCGTCGAGCGCGTGGTCGGGGTGCCCGTGTGTGACGAGGATGTAGTCTGCGCGCGTGATGTGCGCATTGATGAGCGCGGTGTCTGCTGGATAGAGCGCGCCGGGCGCGACATCCGGCGCGGGGCCGGTCTTGGTCCAGCGCGCAAACTGTGTCAGAAACGGATCGACCAACACAATCGTGCGCCCGTCCGTGATTTCCCAGCCGGCGTTACCAAGGTACGTCAGTCGAATCTCGCCAGGCTGCAGCGCTGCAGGCGGCGGGGTCGGCCGTGCTTGCGCCGACGCGTTCCCGCGGGGCGCAATCGGTTTGGCGCAACGCCCAACCGGCCCGGACGCGAAGTACAGCATGTTTGGTGCGTCCGATCGTGCGACAGCGATATCCGGTCGACCGTCGTTATCGAAATCGCCAACGGCGATCCCGTACGCGGTGCCTTTGTCGTCACCAAACGATACAGGAGTAAACGCTGTGCCCGCTCCGTCGTTGAACCACACGGTTGACTGCGCATTCACGTTGCCTACGATGAAATCCGCCTTGCCGTCACAGTTCGGGTCACCGATCGTAAGCGCGTACGGCACAACGGTCGCGTCACCAATGGCGCGCGGTTTCGCAAAGCTTCCATCCCCGCGACCTGCATAAATGGCGACGCCTGTGCCTTCGTCGATTACCACAACGTCCATAATTCCGTCGCCGTTAAAGTCCGCGGCTTCGGCAATACGAATACGTGCATCGTTCGGACCGAACGCGACGCTGCGCAACTTGGTGAGGTCCGCTTGCTTCGCACCAAAGTACAGCCGACTCTGACCGCCATTCCGATGCGGCACCAGCAGATCCAGAAAGCCGTCGCGGTTGAAGTCTGCTGCGGTGATGGTGGTGGAGGGCTCCGGCGAGAACGCGATGCACTCTGAGGAAAAGGTGCCGTTGCCTTGGTTGAGACAGATGTAGTTGGCAAACGGCGCACGGTTCGAGCGGTTTGCCGCGATGATGTCCGGTTTGCCGTCACCATTCATATCGGCAACGGTCGCATTACGCCCTTGCCATTCCGGCTTTCCGTACGAGGAGCCAGCGGTGAAGTGGCCAGTGCCGTCGTTCAGATACACCAGTTTCGGACTCGGCGTATCGTTGCTGATGACCACATCGAGGTCGCCGTCGCCGTCGAGATCCACCAGTCGACCCGAGTACGTCTTGTCAGACGCGACGCCCAGATCGTATGTCTCACGAACTCCGCCGCGACCGTTGCCCATGAGCACCTTGTTCACCAGCGGCCAGTGTCGTCCCTTGGCCAGCACGATGTCAAGATTCCCGTCGCCGTCCAGGTCGCCAAAACTCGCGTTCGCCGAGGTGTCGGACGTGCGTTCGAGTTCTATCGCGCGATCATACCGCGGCAGCTCGACCGCCGAGACAATCGCCAGGCCCAAGCCGATGGCAGCGGTACGAACAATGAATGATGTAGTCATCGCAAGAACATGCGGAACCGGAACTGATTCCGCGAGCGCTGGCACCGCTGGCGGACTCCGGAACCGCCGGTGGCCGTGCCCGCCCGGTGGCAACGGTGCCAGCATTCCCCGTCGCGCGGTCCGTCGTCGTCCCACACGTTACTCTCCACAGCAGCCGCAGCTGCAACTTCCGCTTCCTGACTACTCATGCGTACGAATCGAACCCACCGACTGTGCATCGCCGCCACTGCGGTCGCCACGATTTCCTCGGCGTCGGTACAGGCGCAGCAGCGTCCGGCCCGGGCGCCGCTCCCGGTGCACGAAACAAGTCTCGCTGACCTGCGCACGGCGCTCGAGCAGAAGCGCATCACATCGCGAGAAATCGTGCAGCAGTATCTCGCACGTATCGCCACGTACGAGGACAAGCTCAACGCGGTCATCACGGTCAACCCGCACGCGCTGATCATTGCCGATTCGCTGGACCGGGAACGCGCCAGCGGCAAGATCCGCGGTCCGTTGCACGGCATTCCGATCGCGCTCAAGGACAACATCCAGACGACGGAAATGACCACCACCGGCGGCGCGCTGGCGTTTGCCGATCTGGTCCCCAACTACGACGCCACGCTCGCGCGCAATTTGAAGGCGGCCGGTGCAATCATTATCGCCAAGACGCAACTCACGGAACTCGCCAACTGGACAGCGACTGGCATGCCGGGCAACTACACCGGCCTGACAGGCTACGGCATGAATCCGTGGGATCCGCGTCGCGATCCCCGTGATGCCAACTTCGATGGACGTCCTGTGCTCGGCACAGGCGGATCGAGCTCCGGCGTTGGCACCAACGTCAGCTTCTGGGCAGGGAACGTCGGCACCGAAACGTCGGGATCCATTCTCAGTCCCGCGCAGCAGAATTTCCTTGTTGGCATCAAGCCGACCGTCGGTCGCGTCAGTCGCTACGGAGTCATCCCCATCACGGCAGATCAGGACACGCCCGGCCCGATGACGCGCACCGTGCGTGACGCCGCGATCATGCTGGGCGTACTCGAGGGCAGCATATCCGACGCCAACGACGCGGCCACCACCGTGTGCACGCCTCCCGCGCGTAATGACTACACCGCCTTTCTCGACACGGCGCGACTAAAGGGCGCACGTATCGGTATTCCTCGCGCCTTCTTCTACGAACCCACGGTGCCGCCCGCCGGTGGAAGCAGCACGCCTCGTGGCGGACTGAACGCAGCGCAGAAAGCCGCCATGGATGACGCCATCGCCACGCTCAAGGCACACGGTGCCGTCATCGTTGACCCGGCGGACATTCCGAGCGTGATCGAGCCGAATCCTGCGAACAACTTTCTCAACTGGAATCCGTGCAGCGGATTGGACCAGGCCAAGGGACGCGATGCCGACTGCTCGATCGCCTTCAAGTACGGAATGAAGCGTGACTTCAATGCGTGGATCACGCTGCTTGGCGACAAAGCACCTGTGCCAACGTTGACAGGACTGCGCATGTGGAACATCGCGCATCAGCGCGCGGGCGCGATCAAGTACGGCCAGGCACTACTCGACATTTCCGACGAGATGGATCTGCAGGCTGATCGTTCGCGCTACGAGGCGGATCGCCGCAAAGACATTTCGCTCTCTGCAACGAATGGGATCGACGCGGCGATGAAGGCGCACAAGCTCGACGCACTGCTCTTTCCCGGCGTCAGCAGTGCCAACATTGGCGCCCGTCCCGGCTATCCCACCATCACTGTTCCGTACGCGCTGCTTCCGGTCCCGCAGGGGCAGGGCGCACAAGCGTTCCCCGCGGGCTTCGCACCGCGCCCTGCGCCATTCGGCGTGAGTTTCACGGCCTCGGCCTGTGGTGAGCCCGTGCTCGTAGGGCTCGCGTACGCGTTTGAACAGGCGACAAAGAAGCGCATCCCACCGCCGCTGTTTCCGTAGCGGTGCTACTGATGCATCACCCATGATCGCGTTCTCCCCCCCCCCACACGCCGCCGAGTGGCCGACGCGGTTTCCGACCCCGTTCGATCGCGGCGCGGTACACCCGCTGGCGCGGCGCGCGGCCATGGAACTGGTGGATACGCTACAGTCGCACCACGGGCGTGAATGGCAGCTGCACCACCCGGGCAACGGAAAGATGTTCGGGGTGCTCGTGGTCGTCGCACCCGACGGTACCATCGGCTACCTGCGCGGATTCTCGGGTATGGTGAACGGACAGTGGGAGATCGACGGTTGGGTCCCACCCGCCTTCGATCGGGCGATGCGCGACCGGGCGTGGATTCCTGGTGAGGCGGAGATGCTCGACTTTGCAGCGCGACGTGCGGGGCTCCTCGCGACCATGCCTTCGACGACGCCCGATCATGCGGACCTCTCAGAGGCGCGTCGCGTCACGGCTGCGATCCGTCTGCTCGACGAGACCCGTACTGCGCGCTCACGTATCTTGATGGGCCAGATTCAGGACAGCTACCAGTTCCTGAATGCAGGCGGTGAAGTGGTTTCGCTGCGAGACATCTTCGCGCCCGCTGAACCTCCCGCTGGTGCGGGTGATTGTGCCGCGCCCAAGCTGCTCGCGCACGCCTTTCGGCTTGGATTGCGACCGCTTGCACTCGCAGAGTTCTGGTGGGGCGCTCCCTCCCCAACGGGTGACCGCCGCGAGGGCGTGTTCTACGCTGCCTGTCGTGGCAAGTGCTTGCCGATTCTCACGCACATGCTCGGCGGGCTGTCGGTCGATCCTCCACCGCTGTTCGGCTCGGCGGCAATCGATCCCGCCGAGCCTGCCGTGGTATACGAAGACGAGCAACTGCTGGTGGTGAACAAGCCGAGCGGACTCCTGACCGTGCCGGGACGCAGCGCCTCGCTGCAGGATTGCGTGGTGTCACGATTACGTGTGCGCTATCCCGACGCGACCGGCCCGCTGGTGGTGCATCGTCTTGATCTCGATACCTCAGGGTTGCTGCTGGTCGCCAAAGATCTTACGATCGCATCGGCGCTGCAGCGGCTTTTCTCACTGCGCGAAATCGACAAGCGGTACGTCGCGTGGCTAGACGGCAACGTCGCCGCTGATCACGGGCACGTTACTCTGCCGCTGCGTATCGATATCGACGACCGCCCGCGAAATATTCACGATCCGGTCTTCGGCAAGCCCGCCGACACCGAATGGCGCGTGCTTTCGCGGGAGCAGGGGCGCACACGGGTGCAGTTCATACCGCACACCGGGCGGAGTCATCAGCTGCGCGTGCACGCGGCACACCCGCAGGGGCTCGATGCGCCGATTGTTGGCGATCGGCTGTATGGGCGAACGGCGCCGCACGAGGAGGAACGTCTGCAGCTCCATGCCGAGCGGTTGGCGTTTGTGCATCCGGTATCGGGAGCGTTGCTGGTGGTGGAACAACCGGCGCCGTTCTGAGTCTGTTAGCTTTCGACATGCTCGACTCCCCCGTGCCCCGGACACCGTGTGTTGCTGCGTCGGTGTTGACCACTGGCGAGTGGCAGGATCGCGCCGTGGTGCATCGTGAGCGGGCGCAGCGATGGACGCTGCCACGTCGGGAGCGGCGTGCGCGGAACGAGGTGCATCCCGTCTACGATTTTCTGTTTGATTACTACAGCTATTCCGGCGGGAAGTTGGAGACGTGGCATCCCGGACCGCACGAGCTGCTGACGGACAGTCCGGAGGCCCGCGAACGATTCAACGGGCGGGAGTATCAGGCGGTCGACGGTGTGATCGCGCGGAACACGAGCGCCCTCTCTCCTGCGGAACACGAGAAGCTCAACGACGTGCTGCAGTTACTGAGTGCGACACGAGATCGACCGGCCAATTTTGGATGCTACGGGATGCATGAGTGGGCGATGGTCTATGGCGGCCACGAGATACGCCACGCGCAGATTGCGCCACTCCGGCTTTCGCAGGAGCGGCTGGATGCGTTTGTGGAGAGTCGTCCTGTGGCATGCAGTCACTTCGACGCGTTCCGTTTCTTTGCGCCGGCCGCGAAACCGATGAACCGCGTGCCGCTTGCGTGGTCCACGCGCCACGACATGGAGCAGCCCGGCTGCATCCACGCCAATATGGACCTGTACCGCTGGGCCTACACGTCGATGCCGTGGATCGGCAGCGACCTGCTGTGGGGTTGCTTCGAGTGCGCGCTGGAGTTGCGGGTACTCGACATGCAGGCCGGCCCCTATGATCTCCGTGCCATAGGCTTCGACCCGGTGCAGATAGAGACGTCCGAAGGGCGAGACGAGTACCAGCAGCGTCAGCGGAAACTGAGCGCACGCGCAAGCGTACTGCGGGAGAGGCTGATCGATACGTTGGCGGCCATCCTCTAGCTCCCGGTTGTCGCAGGGGCGCGAACGACGGTGGCCCCAACCGCTACTCCACCTCCTCACACACATGCCATGAACGCAATACGTGGTCATCGAGCCTTTGGAGCGCGATCGCGACGGGCGTTACTCATTGGTGCGCTGGGAATGGTGGCAGTCGGCGCGCAACTCTCCGCACAAACGTCCCCGGTAACGCGCTCACCGTTACTGGTGCGTGCCGATTCCCTGTTGAGCAGGTCGAGTTGGCGCGATGCGTCGGTGGCGTTCAAGCAGGTCGTAACGGACGAGCCACAAAACGGTGCCGCGTGGTCGAGTTATGGCGAAAGTCTGTTGCAGTTGCGTGAGTACGACGCGTCGCTTCACGCTTTCAGTACGGCTGAGTCACTGAAGTTTCGTCCATTCATCAACATCGTCAATCAAGCGCGTGTCTACGCGGCGCAAGGCGACGATGCGCGTGCCCTGGCGGCGATCAGGCGAGTCATTGCCGGTGGTGCCGGCGGCACACTGCGGCCGCGCATTCTCGGCGCAACGGAATTCAGCCATCTCGAAACGAGCGCCGCGTGGCGCGTACTCATGGAGCAGGCGGGGCCCTGCGTCGCAGCGCCATATCGGCAATTCGACTTTTGGATTGGCGACTGGGAAGTGCTTGGCGCAGACGGTGCGCCCGTAGGAGACAACGTCGTGACGCTCGAGCAAGAGGGTTGTTTGCTGGTAGAACACTGGACCGCACTGCGCGGTCGTTCCACAGGCACCAGTTTCAACTACTACGACGTTCGTGACCAAAAGTGGCATCAAGTCTACTTGGACAACTCAGGAAACGCGGGTGCATTTCCCCCCATCGAAGGCACATTTACAGACCCAAAGATGGTGTTGCTCTCCGCCGACGTGAACAACACGCTGACGCGATGGACGTGGTTCTTGCTCGAGCCCGGAAAGGTGAAGCAGATGGCGGAACTCTCCACCGATCACGGGACAACGTGGAGCATCGTCTGGGATTCGGTCTACCAGAAACGCGCGGCGAAGTCTCCGTAGACTGGGATCGAAGCGCACCGTTCAATTCCTTCGGCAATTCCCCCGCGCTTAGCAGGAGAAATACCCGCCCGTGATTCGCTACCGTTCCAGCTTCGCGCCCGGGTCCAGCGCTGGACGGCGCGGCGCGTTCGCCGCGTACCACCCGGTGAGATACATCCACTTGGCCATGCGGGTGAGCTTCGCGTAGTCGATCCGCTCGGGGATGTCGCCGGCGGTGTGGTAGTCGTCATGCAGGTTGGTGGTATACATCAGCGCCGGCACGCCCATGCGCGCGTACGGCAGGTGATCGCTGCGGAAATACCATCCCTCAGGATGCGTCGGGCGATCCCACAGCGTGTCGAGCACAAACCGGCCGGTGGCATCGTTGGCCTTGAGCGCCATCTCCACCAACTCTGTGGAGTTGCGATGCGGCGGCTGAGTACCCAGCAGCGTGGCGGTGTCTGGGTGATTGCGTCCGATCATGTCGCCGTTGAGCACCGCAACAATCTGCGTCAGTGGCACCACGGGATTGGCCGCGTGGTAGCGCGAGCCCAGCAGGCCTCGCTCTTCCGAGCCGTGATGTACAAACAACAGCGAGCGCTTCGGCCGCAGCACCGCGAACGCCCGCGCCGCTGCAAACTCCGCAACACTCACCGACGCGTTGTCGTCGGCACCGGCCAGCACCGAGTCGCCGGGTTGCAGCAGCCTCACGCCATTCGCATCCTGATGAGAGCTGTACAGTACGTACTCGTTACGCAGCACAGGATCCGTGCCGCGCAATGCGCCGATCACGTTCACCGATGGTGACTCAAAGCGCTCCACGCGGATCGAGAACGAGGCTTCGGCTCCCTGCGCAAGCCGCGTGCCCATCGCTGCACGAACGACGATCACCGGCGTGGCGCCGCTACCCGCCGTCGGCACTGCACCGAGCCGGTTGGAGCCGTTGGCGGCGCGTGGTACTGCGCGGTCCACATCATAATCGCCGCGCTCACGCTGTACGGCGAGCGACGAAAAGTCCGCATCGACCGTTGCGTTGGCGACAAGCACAATCGCACTCGCTCCGCGACGGGTGAGTCGCGCCGTAGTGGTCGCAATCGCCGCCGTTGCGTATCGCGAAGACGCGGGGTAGCTGTAGGGGCGGATGGAGCCCGGGGCCGGCTCACGCATCTGCGTGGCGACAATGCGACCCCGAATGTCGACGGTGGTGTCGGCCGGATCGGCGAGCCACATAACGGCGCCGGACGCTTCCACCGGCACCACCGCCAATGGAATCACATCACTGAAGAGCGCCAGCGTCTGGCCGGCGATGGTCGCACGGCTGGCCGGCACGGCCACCCGTGTGCGCGTGATGTTAAACCACTGGAACCACGTGCCTTCATCGCCGGCCGGCTCGAGCCCGAGCTTCCGGTACTGCTCCGCTACCCAGATCGACGCGCGCATCTCGTCCAGCGTTCCGCCCTCGCGGCCGCGCATACCCGGTGCGGCCATCGCAAACAGATCGCGCTTCAGGTCGGCCTCGCGGATCGTGCGCATAGCGCGCGTGACCGCGGCCGGCAGTGGCGGAGCTGCACGCTGCGCGAACAGCGCCGGCGGGCTGGTGAATACCGCGACCAGCGCAACAAGGGCAGGGATGACGCGAATAGCAGGCATGGGGCAAGAGGCAAATGATGATTGAACCGTGGCCCGCGTGTTAAGTCCGGGTACCCGCAAGCTCCCACAAGGAGGGGACGAGCACCAGTGCTGCCTTAACTCATCAGAACGAGGGTCGCGTCAGGCGAAGCGTCTCTTGCGGATCTGCACAAAACCTTCCATCGTCGCGGACCGCACTCCCACCCTTCGCAGACGGAGTACCACGCATGAGCACGGTGCCACTGACCACCATGGAGATCGCGAACTCGCTCGTCGATCTGTGTAAGCAGGGCAAGAATGCCGAGGCGATGAAGACGCTGTATGCCAACGACATCGTGAGTATTGAAGCCGGCGCCCCACCCGGCCAGTCACGCGAGTCGCACGGCATGGACGCCACGATGGCCAAGGGGCAGTGGTGGGTGGACAATCATGAGGTACATGATGCGAAGGTCGGCGGCCCGTGGCCGAACGGCGACCAGTTCATTGTCACCTTTCGTTACGACATCACGTTCAAGCCGCAGAGCAAGCGGTTCGTGATGGAAGAGGCAGCGCTCTACACGATTAAAGACGGAAAGATCGTGCGCGAGGAGTTCTTTTACGCCATGTAGAGCCGTGTAGTGGTGCGCACCGCCGGGCGCTCCAATCCCGGCGGTGCGTCCACCAAGCCGTCAGCGCTGTTCTTCGCCGCTCTCTTTGAGCTTGACCGGCGTCATCTTACGCACCTGCGACACATAGGCACTGACGAGACTTTCGTTGCCGTCGGCGCCGATGGCTGCAACGCCGAACACCCAGTCGTCGATGGACAGCCCATCAAAGACGTACTGCGTGACCGCGCCGATCGTTTGCGAGTGCTCCCAGCTATTGCTCCACGTGTCGCGCCAGTACAAGCGATAGCCAACCGCGCCCGGTACGGCGTCCCACTGCAAGTTGGCGTCGTAGCCGGAGGGAGTGCGGTTGAGTCGTACCACACCGCGATCGGTCATGACACGTGGCGCCGCGGGGGCGAACGCCAGAGACGCTGCGCTCGCGGCGTTCACACGAGCGTTTTGTGCGAGATAGCGGAAGTCCACACCGCCAAGCGTATCGTTGGCCGAATGCTGACGGCCGAAATGCTCGTTCGCCTCCCGGAAGACAATCGCAGGAAACTCGTTGGCGGTCATCGAGGAGTGATCGCTGCCGCGACCGAAACGATCCTCGCGAGCCATCAGTCGAATGCGATGGGACGGTACATAGACCGCGGCAACGCGCTCCACGTAGCGCGCAAGCGAGCGTGACATGCTGTCCTCAGGTCCGAGCGAATAGATCCGCACACTCTTGCCGTCGATCTGTCCGTTCCCGCCGGTGCTGTTGCCAACGATGTCGTTGTTGAAGTTGGCGTCCACCACCACTTTCTCGGCCGCGAGCGTTTGCGCATGCGCCATAGAGCCGATCAGTCCTTGCTCTTCGCCTGCCCAGCAAATGAAGACCAGCGTGGCATCGAACTGCAGGCCGCTCGCCGCAAAGACACGCGCCAGCTCCATGGTCAGCACCGTACCGCTGCCGTCGTCGTTGGCGCCTGGCGCGTCGTTCGCGAACAGGGAATCACGTACCGCTGGTCCACCCGTACTGTTGGCACCGCGTCCGCCCGGGTTCACGGTATCGTAATGCCCCGAGATGTAGATGCGACGCGCCGACTTGCCGGGAAGCACCGCCATGACGTTGCGAAGCTCCACATCACGCGTGATACGCCCCTGCTG
This sequence comes from Gemmatimonadales bacterium, assembly GCA_038234895.1. Lineage (GTDB taxonomy): Bacteria > Gemmatimonadota > Gemmatimonadetes > Gemmatimonadales > Gemmatimonadaceae > Gemmatimonas. The sequence goes on along the minus strand of JBBQSM010000001.1, from coordinate 63,129 downwards.
CGCGATCTGGTGCGTGTCGAACGAGACCTGAAGTCTGGGGCTCGATCGCTTGAGCTCCTCGAAGATCCATTGGCGCGCGGCGCCGATGCCGCGCGATGTGGAAGTGGCATCGGAAAGCGTATTACGCGTGCCGAACGACACGAGCCTCGTGTCGAGCTCGCGCAGGCGCGTTTCCGACACGGCGGCGACGAGCTGTTGAATGCGCGGATCGATGTCGGCAGCGGGCGTACGCTGTGCCGTAACGGCGATCGGTGCAGCGGTGGTTGCAGCGAAGGCGACGGCAGCGAGCGCCGAACGAAGTGCGCGTGAGGTCATTTGCTCCTGGCGGAATCGGAGGGGGGGTCTTCTTTCCACCACCACTGCGGCGCGAGTGCCTTCGCACGCGGCCACACTTCGTCGAGCGTATCGCCGTTGTACAGGCGACCGTTCTTCATGACGAAGCGGATCGTGTTGGTGTTGCGAATATCAGCCAATGGATTCTGGTCGAGAATCTGCAGATCCGCCAGCTTGCCGACCTCGAGTGAGCCCAGATCGCGGCCGAGTCCCACCGCGTCGGCGCCGTGCAGCGTGGCCGCTCGCAGCGTCTGGTGAGGGGTCAGGCCGCCGGATTGCATCATCCAGATCTCCCAATGCACGCCCAGTCCCTGCAGTTCACCGTGCGAGCCCAACCCCACGCGACCGCCGGCATTGACAATCTTGGCGAGCTGCTCGGCGTGGCCCTTGAAAATGTACTGATCGTCGCGGAAGAACTGCGTGGTCTTCCACGAGTCGAGTTCTTCGTGCGGCGTGAAACGACGGAGCTTCTTGTCCTCGTCTACGTTGTAGTGCGTGAGCCAATAGTTGAGGCCCGTGGGACCGCCGTATCCCACGATCAGCGTGGGCGTGTACGTGATACCGCTGGCCGCCTCCAGCTGCACCACGTCCTTCATGAGCGGAAAAATCGGCATGGCGTGTTCCAGCCCCGGATAGCCGTCCTGCATCAGGGTGAGGTTCATTGAGAGGTTGGAGCCGCCCTCGGTGGTGGCCGTCAGGCCGAGCTCCTTGGCCGCCATGATCACCCACTGCCGCACTTTGCGATCGCCAGCGAGATACTGCTTGATCGTCTTGGTGTTGTAGTGATCCGCGTATCGGCGCAACACATCACGGGCTTCGTCGAGGCTCTTGATGTTGTCAGCCGCAAAAATGCCCGGGCCGGTGGAATACAGACGCGGCCCGATCAGCGCGCCTGTCTCCATCAGATCGGTGTAGGTGAGAATATCGGTGGCGGAGGTCTGCGGATCGCGCTGCGTGGTGACGCCATAGGCGAGATTGGCCAACAGCTGCGTCACCTGATCGCGATGCACGCCCCAGCCAAACCAGTTGTGCGCGTGAATGTCGACGTAGCCCGGGATAATGGTTTTGCCGGCGACATCTATAACACGCGCGTTTGCTGGTACTGCGACGCTCCCTGCGGCGCCGATGCCGACGATGCGGTTATCCGTGACGACGACTTCGCCGTTCTCGATGATTTCATCGCCCTTCATGGTGACGAGGCGTGCCCCGCGCAGTACCACCGTACCACGCGGCCTGTCCTTGCTCGCGGTGATCTCGACGTCGTGGCGCTGCGCGTCATACGCTGAAGCAACCTTCTTCGTCGAGTCGCGCAGTGCGGTCGACGTTGCCCCGCCTGCACCAGCGCCCGTTCCGGCACCTGGTGCGGCTGCTCCGCCGGCGGCGGCCACGGAATCTGCGCGCGCGATCGAATCGCGTACGGCGATATCTGCGGCACGCACATCATACTCGAAATAGCTGCGCCCGATCGAATAGAACGCGGTGCGACTGTCCGCCGACCAACCGATGAACTCGCCGCCGACTTTGGTGAGGCGCGCGGTGGGCACCACCGAGCCGCCAGTGACGGAGACCGCCGGTGCCTGACCCACAACCGGCGGCACCGCGATGAGATAGACATTGTTGTTCGCGTGCACCAGTGCGCGCCGGCCATCCGGTGAGAGCACCACTTCGTCGGGCACTGGCGGCGGCGGAGGCGTCGCACCCGCAGGCAGCGGCTGCGTAGGCTGCGGCGGGCCGGCAACGCGAACAACGACCTTCCGATCGGTGCCATCGAGACGCATCGAGACGAGTCCTTCGCTGCCCGCCCAGACATACAGCCGCGCGCTGTCCGGCCCCACGTGCGGTACGTTGCGACCTTCCTGTGATTGTCCACCGCCGGTCCACGCGATACGCGTCGTTTCGCCACCCGCGGACGGCAACCACACGTACTCCAGTTCTGCTGCGTTACTAAGGTTGCCGAAATCCTCGAACGTACGCATGCGACTGAACCGTGAGCCACGCACGGCGTACAGCTTCGAACCGTCCTTCGTGTACGCGATCTTGTCGTAGTACGCCGCTGCGCGTGTCAGGCGCTCCCTCGGTGCGGCGCCATCCGCACGCACACGGTAAATGTTGCCCCCGGCGGTATCGGTCCAGGTGATGTATGCGATGTAGCGTCCGTCGGGCGACCACACCGGCGCATGCTCCACCATGCCCCCTTGGGTTAGTCGCCGCGGATTTCGCACGAGACGCGTACCCACAGGCGTGCCGGGCGCGGTGGCGACGAGATCACCCACGTACAGCGCGTCAAGCGCGGTAAAAGCGATGCGTGTCCCGTCCGGCGAGGGTTTCGTGCCGCGAATCTGCGTCACGACCAGTGTGGAATCGTTGACCGGGTACTGGAACGAGGCGAGTGGCCCCATGCGCTGATCCACATCAGCCGTGAACGGAATCGCGCTCACGCGACCGGTCGGTACCTCGACGCGCCACAATTTGCCCTGATAGCTCGTGATCAGCGCTTTGGAATCGGGTGTGAACGCCGACGCCGGATACACATCGCGATCGTTGACGCCGCCACCCTGTGAGTTGTCGCGCTGCACATCCGTAACGAGCCACCGCTCTTCACCCGTGGCAAGATCACGCAACCTGAGTGCTTCGCGCGCATCATGACGCGTTGCGTACACCAGCCACTTCCCGTCGGGGCTCGCTACAGGACGGAATGCACCGTCCGCCTCGTGAGTACGCATGAGCGTGCGTCCACTTTCACGATCGAACTGTGCGATCTGATACTGCCCCACCCGCCGCGCATTGCTGCGCAGCTCCGCGTTGTTGAGCTCGTCCTGCACAGACGTGGCATCGTCCAGGTGAAAGCCCGTTGCCAGTACGGGAGGTACGGTACCGCTCACGTTCACCCAGAGGTAACGCGGATCATGACTGCGCGCCGCTCCAAAGTGCGATGGTGCGGGACCCGCGGTTGTCGCGGCGCCTTCGGGACGCAAACCGGTAAGCTGCGCACCCGAGCCGCCGTCCTTGTTGTATAACCACAGCTGTCCGGCACGCGATGCAATGACATACTGACCATCGGCGGACCAGATCGGCGATGCAAAGTTGATACGCTCGCTCTTGGTCAGCGCTTTCGCCTTGGTGCCGTCGGCGTTCGCAATCCACACATTCTTGGAGCCGTTGCGATCGGAGACGAAGGTGATCTGTGCGCCATCCGGCGAGAAGCGCGGCTGCTGGTCCCACCCCGTGCCGCTGGTGATGCGCGTGGCTGTGCCGCCGACGATCGGCAGCGTGTACAGGTCGCCCAACACATCGAAGACGATCGTCTTACCGTCGGGAGCGACATCGAGCGACACCCACGTCGCTTCGTCCGTCGTGAAGGTGAGCGAGCGCGCCGTGATGAGTGGCAGCGCTGACGTGCGGGCCACCGCTTTGATAGCGCTGTCATTCTGCGCGGCAGTCTGCGCTCCGGCATGTGCGGTGACGAGCACACACAGCGGCAGCGCGTTGACGAGTAGGCGCGTCCATGTCATCGAGAAGTCTCCAAAACGGGAAGGGTCTGGCAAGCGTCGTGGCCGCGTGGCGCCGCTGGTCGCGGAGCGGAATCGATGGCGTGTTCAATCAGGCGGGCACGTTCGTCATGCGTCCGTCCTCTCCGAGCGCGCCGCCCTGCGGGGAACCGAGTACTATCGTCTTGAGCATCCCTCGATTGAAACCGCCACCGCCGGCGAACGCCGACTCAAGTCGGCGCGCACCCGGCAGCCGTTCGGCCATCCGCGCCGCAGGGTAGTTGCGCTCCATCTCCCGCGAGCGCCGCGACGCGGAGGCCGAGGAGCACGGGCCGTACGCCGCAGCGCCGCAGACATCGAAGATCAGCTGGCCGGTGTACCCATTGCCGTAGATGAGCAACAGGTGTCGCCGATGAGCTGATGAAACGGGAGCCCCGAGTGCGAATCGGCCACGAGACGCGTAACCCGCCGTCGTCAGCCGCCCACCGACGGATCCTTCAGGTACCGGTCCATGAACTCCAGCATGTCGCTCAGCATCTGCTTCGTGTTCTCGCGCCCGTAGACGTAGTAGGTCTCGTTCGGGTAGGACTTGTACTCCACGACCTTGGAGTTCTTGGCCAGCTCGCGCGCGTATTTCCATGCGGCGTAGTCGGCGTCAAGGACGTGCAGGCCGTAACCATGGATAAGCATCGCCGGCGCGGTGGCGTCCTTCGCCCTGAGGATCGCTGAGCTGCGCTTGTAGATTGCGTCGACTGCCGCAGTCGACGGCCAGCGCCCGAGTTCATAGTGCAGCAATTGGCTGTGCTGCAACTCGGGGACGATGTTGTGGAAGTCGCGCACGTCGCCGTAACCGGACTGCGAGATCGCCGCCTGGAAGACGCCGGGCGCGTGCGAGATCGCGTACATGGTCATCATGCCGCCGTAGCTCACCCCGGTGATCCCGATCTTGTCGCGGTTCACGAACGGCTGCTGCTTGGCCCACGCGACCCCGGCGAGCACGTCGCGCAGGTCGCCGTGTCCCCAGTCTCGGTTGTTGAGGTCCTCGAAGCGCTTGCCGTAGCCGGAGCTGCCGCGAACGTTGGGCGCGATCACCACGTAGCCACGGCTGGCGAAGAATTGCGCTTGCAGCTGGTACGTGTCACTGAACTGCGAGGTCGGCCCGCCGTGTACGAGCATGATGACCGGGGCACGCCCGCTCGCGGGGAGCGTCTTCGGCTTGTACAGATACGCGTTGATCGTGAGCCCTTCGTTGGTCCACTTGATCTTTTCCGGCATGATGGCCGCGCTGGCGAGCGTCCCGCCACGATCGGAGAAGGTCAGCTGCTTCGACGCACCACCTGTCGCGGCCACCACGTAGAGATCGGCCGCCGTGGTCGCGCCGTGCAGGGCGTAGGAGATGCGCCGCCCGTCGGGCGACCAGTCGGCGCGCGTCACCATCCCCGTGGTCGGTGCCACAACGGTGCGCGCGGCGCCGCCCGCTGCCGGGGCGACCTTGAGGCTTTGGGTCCCGTTGGTCATCGAGAGGAAGAGGACCTGACTGCCGTCTGGTGACCAGCGCGCATCGCTCTGGTCGGCGTTCTCGGGTGCGAGCTGGCGCGACGTCCCGCCGGCCATCGGCACGGCCCAGTAGGACGTCCAGCCGCTGCGCTGCGAGCGGAAGAGCACCGTCTTGCCGTCAGGTGACACAAGCGGGAAGCCGAACGAGGCCCCCTGACGATAGTCGAAGAAATCCGTGTCCCTCAGCACGAGCCTAGGGGCGCCACCGTCGGGTGCAACTGAGTACACGTCGTGATCGACCCAGCGCGAGTCGAGTTGGGTGTACAGGACGCGGCTCCCGTCGGCGGACCAGGAGGGGAAGACCTCGTATTGCGGCGACGATGTGATGCGCCGGGCCGCGCCGTCGGCCATGTTCACCACCCAGATGTCTTCGCTCCCGCTCCGGTCGTTGGCGAGCGCGATGGAGCGGCTGTCGGGGGAGATCGAGTAGGATCGCACTCGGCCCGACAGCTTGGTGATGCGCCGTTCGGTGCGCGCCGCGATGTCCCACCCGAAGATGTCCGTGCCGCCGGGGACGTCCTTGACGTAGGTCAGCAGGCGTCCGTCAGGGGTCCGGCGGAATTGCACACCGACCCCAGGCGCGTCGTTGATGCGCGTCGGATCGCCGCCGTCGGCGCCCACCGACCAGAGCGCGCCGCCGCCGAGGTACAGCAGCGTCGCGCCATCGGCGCTCCACACGGGTGCATTGCTTCCGATGACTGACTGGACCGACTGCAACTGGTCGATCGTGGGCTGCCCGGCCGCCTGGGCCGCGAGCGATGCAGCAAGGGCGCCAGTCGCCGCGAAGGCGGCACCGACGAGCCTGATAGTCCGTGACAACATGTGCGTGTCTCCCGGGATGGTTAGGTCAAGTCGGTCGCGAGGCGCCGACGCCGCCAGGGTGAACTCTTCGGTACCTGACGCGTTGCCGTGTCTCCGTCGACGGAAAAGGCCGGGAGACAGCACTGTTGCCGTCCCCCGGCCCTCTCCATCAATGCGCCAGCGTTACCTGAGCAGGAGGCATGGAGTGGGCAGCGACCTCGCGTCGCACTCCGCCGCTGGGATGATCATGTTCGGGTAGATGATGTCACCCGGGCGGTCGATCGGGAGCGTACCGGTGCGACCATAGCGCCGCGCATCGATCCAGCGTGTCCCCTGCGTCCACATGAGCGAATACGTGCGGTTGTAGAGCAGCTCGGTTACGAAGTCGTTGGTCGCACTCGCGGGCGTGAGCGTCGTCGGCGCCAGACCGCCGGCGTTCTGGCGGATCAGGTTCACGTCGCTGATCGCTCCCGTCTGGTTACCCGTATTCCAGCGGATCTCGGCGCGGAGCAGCAGCAACTCCTCGTTGTTGATCCACGGGATGGGGGCGGCGAGGTTGGCTAGCGCCGGGTTGGCCGTCGAGTTGTACATGATCGGCTTGTGCGTCCCGATCAGGTCGTTGAGGTTGATCGAGCGTCCGGCCGCGATCGACTTGCTCGTCAGACGGTTGTCCGGCTGGCCGTCCGCCTTGCGCTGGACGCCACTGAGGAGCGAGGGATGGATCCAGAAGCGGTTGGAGGAGAGCGGCTCCGCGATCGGATTGGCGGGCTCGTTGGCCGTCGTCGAGTAGAAGTATGTGACCCCGGTGCTCAACGAGTTCGGCAGGCCGGTCGTCGTGACGAAGGACCCGTTCATTGCCGCAGCGGCCAGCGGCCAGCACGCCGCGCAATTGAGGAACGTTGCCCGGTGTACCTGCATCTTTGCCGCCAGCGCCCGGTTGAATTGCGCGAAGGTCGCTGGCGTGTTGAAGCCGCTGGCGAACCCCGGCGCGACTGCGAAAGGGAAGACGGCTCCGCCGGCCAGGAGATCGGCGTGTCCCTCGTCCATCAGCGTGACCGCAGCCTGCAGCGCCGCCGCGAAAGACACGAACGGGGCCGGTGGGGCGCCCAGCGGCTGGTCCACCTCGAGCGGGATCCCCAGCGCGCCGGTACGGATGGCGACGCGATGAAGCATCCACGCCTTCATCGTCTTGGCGAATCCCTGCGAGGCCCGTAGCTCGGCAGGCGAGAAGCCAGTCGCCGTGGTCAGCGACTGCTGATACGTGTTGATCGACCGGATCGCCTGATAGGGGCCGATCCAGTTGGCGCTATGCCGGCCCGTGGGATCCGGCGGCCCGCGGAACTGCTCCTGTGTCTCACGGGGGTCGGTCCCCAACAGGTTGAACCCTTCGCGGCCGTACAGCGCGTACACGCCGACTTCGGTCGCGACGTCGTTGTACATCTGCGAGAAGATGCCGGTCGCGGCGCGGGCCAGGATCGTCCGCGTCGGTGAGCCGGTGAGGGTCTCGACCGTCGGGGCGTTGGTATTCAGGACGTCGAGGTCGCCGCAGCCCCCAATGAGCAGCACGCCGGTGAGCACGACAGGCGCCGCAGCGCGCGGGTTCGCCCACTGGCGAACGAAGTGTCGAATGCGCATCAGTAGCCCAGTGAGACGGTGAGGAAGGTGCTGCGCGCCGGCGGGTACGGCCCGATATCGAGGTTGTTGCGGATAGCGGTGGAGCCGAAGTTGGCCACTTCGGGATCGAGCCCGCGGTACGGCGCCCACATGAAGGCGTTGCGGGCGGCGAGACCAACGCGCGCGGAACGCAGTCCGTTGACCTTCGAGAAGAAGGAACGGGGCAGCTCATAGTTCACGGAAATCTCACGTACCTTCACGAAGCTGGCATCCTCGATGTAGGGCGAGATGGCGCCTTTGAGGTAGCCGTTGTACCGCGTCGCCCAGGTCGGCGAGCCCCAATCCGGCGAGGTGCGGCCGTCATCCTGCAGGTACTCGGTCAGGTTGATGACGTTTGCCCCGTTCTGCCAGTCGACCACGGTGTTGAAGCTGAGGTTGCGGAACGTCACATCGTTCGCGAAGCCCATGCGGAACCTGGGCGCGGAGTTGCCGAGCTGCGAGATCGACGGGTTGCGATTGCCCTGTGCGTCGACGCCAAAGCCGACGAGCGCGGTGATCGGCTTCCCGACCTCGATGCGCGAGCGCCCCAGGTTGCCGAAGCCCGAGCCGGCGGGAAAGAACGGGGGCAGGCCCGCCAGGTCCATTACTTCACTGTTGTAATGCGTGAAGGTTGCCCGGCTGACCCACTTCACGCGGGCGGACTGGATCGGTGAGTACCCGACCCCGAACTCGTAGCCCCAGTTGCGGATCTTGCCGCCGTTGAAGACCTGTGTCGCGAAGCCGGACGACGGCTCGGGGACGCGGTTGAGCAGCAGGTTGGTTGTGTTGCGGTTGAAGTACGTCGCTTCCCACGTCAAGCGATCCTTCAGCATCGACCCGTCGGCGCCAACCTCGAGCTCCTTGAGCCGCTCGGGTTCGACGTTAGCGAAACCGGCGGCCGCGGCCACGGCAATACCCTGTGTGCCGCCCAGCAGCGGCGTCAGCAGGTTGGTGAACTTCTGGCCGAAGAGCGGCTGGTTCCCCGTCTCGCCGTACGCCGCACGCAGCTTCACCTCGTTCCCCGTCCTGAAGAGGTTCTGCAAGCGGTACGAGCCCGACACGTTGGGAAAGATGTAGTACTTGTCGATGTCACCATTCACGCTGCTGCGCTCTGCGCGCAGCCCGGCGCGCACAAGGAGCTTCTCATCAAACAGGCGCACTTGCTCGGCGGCATAGAACGCAATTGTGCGTTCCTGCGTCAGGGCCTCGTTCGCCTGGATGTTCGTCCCCTGGTTCACGTTGCGCTGGCCGGGGAGCAGGTTCTGCGTGCGGATCTGGAACGTCGTCAGCTGGCGATCCTCGTACTGGAAGCCCGCAGAGGTGTTCAGGTCGATTCCGCCAATCTGCCAGGTGTGGACGGCATTGGTGTTGTAGTTGAAGAAGCGACTGCGCCCACCGCTCTCCACCGACTCGCCCGGAAGCGCAGAGATGCGCTCGAAAAACAGGTCGTTCGGCGTCCACACGTCGTTGCGCTGGTCGAACACGTCGATCCCGCCGGCCATGACAAAACGCAGCGACTGGCCATCGCCGACCTTCGGATTCCATCCGAGACTCGTGCCACCGGTGAAGCGGTTGGTCTCTTCCGCGTTGACGCCCAGCTCCGTGAGCTGGACCGGGTTGGACTGCACGCTGACGGTCGGGAGGGGATAGGTACCGTCGACATTGCGCCGCGTCAGGTCGACGAAGCTGGGGATGTATGTCAGGGCGTAGCCGTGGCACCCGAAGTTGTTGCAGTTGTTGCTCCAGCCGCGCTCGTTCTCATTGCGGGCGAAAACGCTCGAGACGCGCAGGTCCACGGTCGACCCCAGCGTCTGGTCGACATTGACGCGCAGTCCCTGCTTGCCGGCGCCCGTGTTGCGCTCGATTCCTTCGTCGCGCTTCCAGTTGCCCGAGACGAAGTAGCGCGTGCCGCCGCTCCCGCCGCTGACGTCCACGATGCTCTCAACCGACGGCTTTCGCTGGTCGTAGATGGCTGCCGGATTGTCGAAGAACGGATTCGGGTTGTCGGCGAAGAAGGCACGCGCCGACTCGCCATAGCGCGCAAGTGCGGAGTCGAGCGTCCACCGCCGGTGCTCCATGAGGCGGAGCGGGGTGAAGCCACCCACACGCTGCGTGACGTTGAAACGTGGGGCCCCGTTCTGGCCGCGCGTGGTCGTGATGACGACGACGCCGTTGGCCGCCTTGGAGCCGTAGATCGACGAGGCCGCCGCCCCCTTCAACACTTCGATACTGGCAATGTCGTTGGGGTTCAGATCGGCCAAGCGGTTCACCGCATCCGCCTCGCGACTCGGGTCGGCCGCGTTGTTCACCAGGCCTCGACCGCTCGGAATCGAGGCGTTGGAGTAGATGACTCCGTCGACCACGAAGAGTGGGTCGAAGCCGCCCAACAGCGTGTTGTTGCCGCGGATCTGCATCTGAATGCCGCCACCGGGGGCACCGGAGTTCGATTGCAGGTTGACGCCGGTAATCTTGCCAGCGAGCGACGCCTCCACGCTGGGGACCGGAACCCGCTTGAGTTCGTCGCCCGTGACCAGCGAGATGGACGTTGTCGCACTTCGGCGCTCGACCGTGGTCGCCTGTCCCGAAACGACAACTTCGCTCAGGTTGAACACGTCCTGCGCCAGCGCGAAGTTGGCGATCTCCTGCGTGGCCGGGACGGTCAACTCCTCGCGCCGGAAGCCGATCGCGCGCACCTGCAGGCGAACCACCCCAGCCGGTGCGGTCACGGTGAAGCGCCCGTCCGGGCCGGTCCGCACGCTCTGCCCACGGACGGGGCCAATGACCGAGACCTCCGCCCCCTCAATCCTCGTTCCGGCGTCTTGCCTGGTGACTTGCCCGGTCACGCGGCGCTCCTGCGCCGACGCCACTTGTGGTGCCACGAGCGCAACCGCCGCCGCCAACAGCCAGCGTCTGACGACCCTCTGCATGTGTGTCTCCTTCGAGCGAGAAGAAACCAGCCGGCGCCTCACGGCCTGAAGTGGCGGCACACGAACGTGGCGCGAACAATGTTTGGACGCAAGCAATGAGCGTGCGCACCCGCCCGGAGTGCGGCGCCGGTGCCCGGAGCTTACGGCGTCGGCGTCACACTCCGAATCAGGTACCAGCGGTCCTGCGGCGCGCGAAACCATGCGTATCCGCTGGGGGTGAGCACCGCATCATCCTCAAACGGAATCGTCAGATGTCCGCCGTTCCACTCGGGGACGCGGGTTGTTGCGCTGAGTTCGATGGAGCGGTAGCTGCCAAGCCGCAGCGGCGAGTCGCGCTCGGGTGCCGCGGGGAGGATGGCGCCGCGCGCGTTTATCGACGGCCCCACGCCATGGCCGTGTGTGCCGATCGGATGCGAGTAGATGCTCGGCGTGAACGACACGCCCGACAGCGCGGCAACCGTCGCCTCGGCCGCGCCGTAGCCCGTCATGCCGGGCCGCGCCACCGACCGCAGTGCGTCTCGCGTGCGCATGGCGTTCTGCAGCGCCATCTCGAGTCCGGCAGGCACGGCCTGCTGGCCTGGTGGCAGGATGTACGCCACCTTCTGCCAGTCGCTGGCAAGCCCCAGGTAGTTGAAGCCGCAGTCGAGGTGCACGACATCCCCACCCCGGAACACGTAGTCGTCCGGTGCCGGATGCACGTACGGGATCATCGCGCCGGCCACCGAATCGAAGCGCTGCACCGCTGTGTGCACTTCGAACCACGGTGTCGCGCCGACGCCCAGTCGCGCCACCTGATCGTTGAACCACCACGCCACATCGGCGGCCGTGGTCACGCCCGGTGTGATCACCTCATTGGACAACACGCGCTGGGCAAGCAGATCGGTGACGTGCACCAGTTGCCGATAGTGCTCCAGCTCGCCGGGGAGTCGCGAGTCGAGGTACTCCTCGATGAGCGGCGACGCCGGGATGATGCGCTTGGCGTACTCGGGACCGATGGCGTCCACAATGAGTTCATACGAGTCTTTGGACAACCCGCCGTCCTGCCCGCGCGGACCATTGATTGCCAGCGCGATCGTGGCGGGCTGCGTGCGCGCCACCAATTCTCGGAGCCCGAGCGGCAAGTTGGAGGTTCCGCGTTCCGAGCGCGGGGCAGGCAGTGGCTCGAACAACCCGGCGTAGGTCGCCGTCGGTCGCCAGTAGTTGGAGTAGCGGAGCAGCCCGCGATCCCCGCCGTCCACGAACACATGCGCATCACGTCGGCTGACGTAGACCATGGGGGGCGCGACATGCTCGGTAAGCGGATCGTTGTGGAACTCCTCGTTCATCACGATCCACATGCTCACTCCATGCGCCCGCATCATCGGCAGCAGGCGCTGGTGCCGCTCCGTGAGCCAGCGCATGCGCAGATCGAACTGCTCACGGACGCCGAGCAGGCGCGGCAATGGGGGAATCACACGTCCGTCGCCGAGTTTTGCGGTGTCGCCAAACCAGCGGACCGCCGGAACGGTGGGGTCGTCGCGCACAGGCCCCAGCCCCGGTTGGGCGGCGGCGACCGACGAGAGTGCGGCGAGCAGGCACGCGCCGAGCTGCAGGCGCGTGAACGTGGTGTGGCGCGGATGGCGGAAGCGCAGCATCGCAAAACCGGGAGTGAGAGGGGGAACTACGGCTGTACCCGCCGCTGCTGACGAAACCCTTCCATCATTTTGATGAGCTCCGCGTTGGTCATCGGCTGCCAACCATGCGGCTTCTTCGGCCGGCCGTACTCGAACGTGAAGTTGGCTTTCGGCCCGTCGAGCTTGGCAGCCTCCTCCTCCATCAAATAGACGGCGAGCTGGAGATAGTGGTTGTCCATGTCACCGACGTAGGTGTGAACCTTGCCGGCCAGCGTCGGACCGATCGTCGTCCAATTCTTCTTGAGATAGAGCGTCAGATCGAAATGGTCGCGCCAGTACTCGGCGACTTCTTTATCGATCGTCCCGGTACGGCGGTCCCACAGACGACGGGGATAGCCGTCGGCGTCCGACGGACCGTACGACGCATCGAAGGCATCGAACTGCTGTCCGCTGCGTGCTCGGGTGCCGAGGACTGCTTCGAGCTGACTCATCTGGCGGTTCGTCACCAGCGGCTGCCCTTCCTCGCTCTGCATCATGTACCGTTCCGGAATCGGCGCCACGCTGCCGTTCGGGACAAACGCGTTGGTATCGGCGTAGTTGTCGACGAGCTGATTGCGGCGGAAGTCCACCGGATCGGGATAAAGACACCACGCGCCGCCGAAGAAATCCGAGCGCTGGATCTGTAGCGCGAGGCATTCCCATCCGCCCGTGCTACCGCCGGTGAGGAACCGGGCGTTCGGTTCCGGTAGCAGGCGGAACTGTTTTTCGAGTTCGGGGACGAGTTCGTTAAGCAGCGCGTCCTGATACGGCCCGCTGTTCGCGGAGTTCACTGCGTAGGAGTCGTCGTACCACGGTGTCGGATGTTGCCACGTGATCGCGACATATCGCGGCATGTCGTCCTGCTGCCAGCTCTCGCCGAACATGAAGCCCGGCTCCCGCGCACTGCGCTTCAGCCGTGCGTCGCGCTGTTCGGTCGTTTCGCTTCCCGGCTGGTCGCTGAAGCCGAACGGCGCGCCGAGCCCGAAGTGACCTTGGATGTAGACGGCCGGAAAGCGACGCGTTGGTTCTTCGTCGAATCCTTTGGGTAGCAGCACCGTCGCGCCGAGGTACGTATCATGCCCCCACCATTTCGTGAGCGATGGCGACTTGATGCGAATGCGCTTCACCCACTTGGTATCCGTCGGAACCGTCACCGGCGGCAGCGCACGGGTCAGCGTGAGCGACACCGTCGTGCGCGTTTTCGGATCCCAGCGCACCATCACGGGCTCGCTCACGAGGTTGCCGGGCGAGACGTTCCAGCGCTGGCCTTCCCACTGATCCCAGTGCACCCAGAGCGACTTCCCGTCGGCGCGCTTGACGTTCGAATACACGTTGAGCACGGCCTGCGCGCGATACTCGCCCGCCGGCAGATCGCGCAGGCTCGCGAACGGATAGCCGAGCGTGTCCGGGCCGATCACCGCGGCATCGCCGGCTTTCCAGTTGCTGACGTCGGCGCCAAAGAATGGCGCCGTACCGCCATACGAGCCCGCTGTCGTGCGCGGCTCGCCCGTCGCGGAGCGCGAGAAGATGACGAACAGGCGGCCGGTCTGCGGGCCGGACAGATCGGAGGCGAACCGCACCTCGACTTTCTGTGCCGCGGCGTGGGTGGCGGCCGTGCACAGGGACAGCGCAAGGAGGAACGAACGACGGAACATGCCGACCTCGGAAGAGTGGTGGTCTACGCTGTCGATGCACGCCGGTGAAAATCGATTCCTTCGCCGATCGCGGGACACGAAATTCGATCCGGGTTGTCAGAGTATGTCGCGAGCCCCCGCGTAGCGCGAGCGAGCGAGTACTGCACGGCCTTCGCACGCGAACGGAAAGGCCGGTACCCGCGCCGCGCGCCGGCGCGGCATCGTGGCTGGATCGACACCGCTGAAAATGTCGGCGGTCGTCTTCACTGCCGCCGCGGAGAATCCCTCCCAGATGTGCTTGCCAACAGCCACGCTGGCATGCTTTCGGGGCGCCGATGTACCCCGGCCACCCCGGCGCTGCGCGACCGCAAAGCTCTCCTGACAGTTCGCGCCGCTCACGGTGGGGACGCTGCGGAATTGCGGCGACACGAGAGTTGGTGCCAGGAAGAGCATGACGCTGTGCTCATCGGCGCCGCCGTGCAGCGACAGGCCGTCGTCGCGCTTCGCTTCGGCGGTCATGATGTTCATCGCGCTCCCCCATCCGCTGAGCACCGGGAGCAGGCCCCACAGGTTCACCATCACGCCACCGAACGTGTCGTGAAAGCAATCGCCTGCCTCGTCGAGCGCGCCGGTGTGCAGCGGAGATCCGTGCACGTGGACCACCCCATGATCCAGCGGACGCTCTGCTCGCCCAGTTCCGTCGCCAGATCCATGTAGATCGCGCGCAATGTCGAGGGCCGCACCGCATACGTGCCGGGAAACCGGAACTGCCCGCCGATTAAGTTCGAACCGCGGGCGCCGACCGAGACGGGCGGGGACACCAGCACCGTCCAATCCGGATTGCGCGCATACACACCGCTGGCGATTGCGGCAGTGAGTCGCTCGCGCAGAACGCCGTCGGCGAACGCCGGCGGATACGGACCGTGCTCTTCCAGCATGCCGCTGGGGAGCAGCACGACCGTCCTGGCGCGGTCGTACGCCTGGATCTGCTGCGTGTTCATCTCCGCCACGTTACGGATCTGTGCACCGATCGGCGTGGCGCTGCCGACGAGGGCCAATACCACAATCGTCCATCGTCGCCAGATCCGAGCCCCGGGTGCGGAAGGGGTAGTGCTCCGGGTGGGAAAGCCGACTGACAGGAAGCGTAGCACCGGAGCGGCGACTCCGTACTGTGACGCCGACGCCGTACGTTTCAGGCCACGAGCAGGCGCGCGCATCCCGCGCCCCACCACCCTCCGACATCTCACCCACCTCCCATGCGATTCCCCTCCGGACAAGCCTTTCGTGACCAGCGCAGGCACGCCATCACGATCTTCGGTATGTCCGGTGTCGGAAAGACAACCGTGGCCGGTCTGCTGCAAGCGCAGGACTGGTTCCACTACTCCGTCGACTACCGCATCGGCACGCGGTATATGGGCGAACGCATCGTAGACAACTTCAAGCGCGAGGCGATGAAGGTCCCGTTCCTGCGCCAACTCCTCCGGTCGGACTCGATCGACATCCGCTCCAACCTCACCTTCAACAACCTCAGCCCGCTTTCTACCTACCTCGGCAAGCCCGGCAACGAGGCCAGCGGAGGGCTCGCGATCGATGAGTACCGTCGCCGACAGGCACAGCATCGGGAGGCGGAGATCCGCGCACTACTCGATGTGCCGGAGTTCATCGAGCGCGCCAGTGACATCTATGGTTATGCGCACTTCATCTGCGACTCGGGTGGCAGTCTGTGTGAAGTGGTCGATCCGGACGATGTGAACGATCCCGTGCTCACCAGTCTCGCAGCCCACACGGTACTGGTGTACATCGCCGGGAACGCCGATCACACGCGTACGCTTGTGGAACGCTTTCGCCGTCATCCCAAGCCGATTTACTACGATCCTGTGTTTCTCGCGACCAAGTGGGCCGAGTACAAGTCGATCAACAAGGTGACCGATGACCGCGCCGTCGACCCCGACGACTTCGCGGTCTGGGGGTTCGAGGAGCTGCTCCATCATCGGATCCCCAAGTACGAAGCGATCGCCCATCGCTACGGATACACCATGCACATGGAAGACATTCCGCGAATCACGTCCGAAGCGGGCTTCCTGGATTTGCTCGCAGAGCGCATCGATCAGGCACAGTAGTCGTCGTGCCAAAAAGCGCGCGTGCCCATACTGGCCACACGCACGCCAGACCGTACGGCAGCGACTACCGCTGCATCCGCGCGCGCGTCAGATGCGGAACGATTCCCAGTAGTCGCTCCATCACCATCAGCTGGGCGCGATGATGCATCTCGTGCTCTTTGATACCAAGCAGCATCTCGAATCGCGTCTTGACGGCGTTGGGAAGCGCGACACGCTCGTCGAGCTGCTCATCGGTCATGGTCTCGAGTTGCATCGCAAAGGACTCGCCATGGGCGAGAAGCGCGTCGACGATGCTGCCTTTCGTGGTGAGGGCAGCAGCCATGCCGGCGGCGGTGCCGAGGTACTTTCCGAAGTCCGGTCCCTCGATCGCGTGCTTCTTCTCCACGAAATGCACCTGCTCGGCCCAGTACGTGTACGTGGCCAGATGGGCAAAAATCTGCCCGGCTGACATCGTGTCCGGGGTGACGTGAAATCCGTACTGATCGGCGGGGATGTCTTCGGCAATGCGGACGGTGTTCATTCGCACCGTGCGCCAGCTGCTGGCCATCTCGGTGGCGCCGTAGTTCTGCATGTCGTTCCCGTGCGTAAGCGGAAGGGAGGCGCGTTGCGTCTCGCCAGTGTAACCCGTGGCAGGAATATCGCGAGGCCGTGCGCTATTTGCGAGGACTGCAATTGACGTACTGCTCGTGCGCAGGGAAGTTGGGGGAACCTCACCCTTGCGGAGTTCCTTATGACGATTGCCCGTACGCTTGCGCGCGCGCTGATGGCGTGTACCTGCTTTGCTACAACCGTCGTCGCCCAGCGCCCGATCAAAGTGTTCATCTCCGTTGATATGGAGGGAATCGGCGGTGTCGTCACGTCCGAGCAGCTGAGTCCCTCGGGCTTCGAGTATCAACGCTTCCGCGAGTTCATGACCGCCGAGGCGCTGGCCGCGATCGCTGGCGCGCGTGAATCCGGTGCCACCGAGTTTGTGGTGGCCGATGCCCACGGCAATATGCAGAATCTGCTCATTGAGAAGTTCCCCGCGGCCGTCACCATCGTGCGCGGATCGCCACGACCGTTAATGATGATGGAGGGCATCGACTCAACCTTCAGTGCCGCGATCTTTATCGGCTACCATTCGGCGACCACCAACTCACAGGGTGTGCGGGCACACACGATTTCCAGTGCGACGTTCGCCTCCGTGAGGCTCAACGGCCAGCCGATGGCCGAATCCAGCATCAATGCGATCATTGCCGGGCAATTCGGTGTTCCGGTGGTGCTCGTCTCGGGGGATGAACAGGCCGTCGGCGAAGTGCAGAAGCTGACGGGCAATGTGGAGGGCGCCATCGTGAAGCGCTCGATCAGCTTTCACGCGGCTGCAGTCATGACGCCCGACGCATCACAGGCGCTCATTCGCGCGAAAGCCAAATCAGCGATGGCGCGTCTGAACGACTTCAAGCCGATGCCGGCTCGTGGTCCATTTCAACTGGAGCTCACGTACAAGAGCTATACGGCGGCCGAGATGATGTCGTATCTGCCGGGGATAGAACGCGTGGATTCGCATACTGTGCGCTTTCGTGCCGCGTCCATCATCGATATCTCACGTTTCCTGGAATTCGCGACCAGCTATCGCACCGACCTCACGCCGTAGGCGAGCGTAGCGGTCCGCCGCCCCGTACCGCCTAAGCCTGATCGCATCTGGATCGCGTCAAGTACACACGTCACTCTACGCCGTAGGCTAAAACGCGCCGTTGGTAATCGATCGTTGTGCGGGGCCGCCGGCGTCACCGCCAACGCGCGGACGGTTATGTACCAGTGGCACGGGGAAGCCGAAATTCCACTGGCTGTTCTTTCGCTGTTCCTTGGTGACACGCGAAATGTTGTCGAGGAACGGCAAGAGCTCGCGTTGCTGCCGTTGCACGATATCGACCACGATATCAACCTGCTCCCAAAAGAGTGGCCAGTACAATTTCGTGGTCGCCTTCACGCTGTCGAGTGCCACCCTGCCGGCAACACCGCTTTCGTCGACTTCGAGAAACGCGGCCAATGGCTTGTACAGCCCGCGCACCTTGGCGGAAAAGACACTATCGGCGGCGAGTAACTTTCCAATCTGCTCTTTGGTGAGAAAGAGCGAGTCGCTTTCGGCCAGCAACATGCGATGCAGATTCGAGGTACGATCGAGATACACGGCCGCTATGGAGTCCGTACCACGTCGTGACCACACGGTCTTGCCGGTGGATTGCTCGCGCGACTTTACCGGCTCGATCGCGCGACGCAACGTTTGCATATCGAACGGAACCGACAGGTCCATCTGTACATCAACCACGATCCGGAAGGGAATGCGAGAGAGGGTGCGGAACGCGCGCGTATCGCCAAATCTCGGGTTCACGTCGTACCGGAACGACCGCGCTGTGGCGTCAAAGCCACTCGGCACCAGAAGCACCGGGTCGGGCAGCGCCTGTGATCCCCACCCGCGCAACCCGTTGGCACCGTGCAGCAGCTGATCGATACCCGCCAGCGGATTTTCGAAGACGACGTTCACCTGCGCATTGCGACCGCGGATCCGCCGGATGTCGGGTTGCAACGTGAGATTCATTTGCTGTGTCCACGGGCCGCGGCAACTCATGCGACTGGCTGTCTGTCCGGCCTGCGAGGTGAGGCATTCGCGAATATTGCCCGGTGCCGACGCCAGCAACGACTGCAGCTGCGCACGCGTGGCGCTGTTGCTCTCGTTCGCGACATTCGGGATGAAGGCGCGATCGTTCGCACGCCCGTCACCGTTGACGTCACTGCGCACCAGCGGCGTGAACGGCGTCCCCGACTGGAGGCGCGTGAACAGCGTAAGGGCGCCTACCTTCGGAATCTCCACCCCCGCCTGCACCACAAACGCATGTCGCGCGTCGTTCATGCCCGCCGCCCACTCCTTCTCCCGCGGATCGCCAAACGTGCCACCATCGAACCCGCGAAACTGTTGACGTACCTCCTGCACGGTGTAGCCCAACGAAAACATCACGGGCGGCGGGCCACGACGTCCGCGAAAGATCTCGGGCTGCACCGTCGTGGTCAGCTGCGTGCCGTAGCCGCGCAGATCGCTCGTGCGCAGCGCCACACGTCCGAAGTCGCTGGCGATGCGCGAATCGCGCGGTGAAACTGCACCTGACGCCGCATCGATGGAGATGGGTTGGACGAACACCGGGCGGTTGTTCTCGCCGGCCAGTCGGAAGACTGAAGTACCACTGAAGTTCGCGTCAATGGTGCTGGGCTGTGACAGATCGTAGGATGCGAGTCCGTCCACCTTGAGCATCCACCCCTTCATACTCGACGCCCACCCCAGCGACGCACGCCAGCTGCGCGGCACGTCGAACGATGGATCGACTAACGTAACGCTCGGCGCACGTTCTGAGAGCGTTCCGTTGCCATCGGCACAGGATGTGGGTAGCGGCGTTGTACCGGCGGCAAAGCCGGTCCAGTTGGGCACAGGCACCGTGGCGCCCACGCAAGACAGCGCGAGCGTGCTGCCGGGAATGCCCGCGCCAACCATAGCGTCGGCCAGCGAGCCCGGACGATACAAATCACGGAACTCCCCCACACCGCCGCGAATGATGCCCATGGTGTTGCGATACCACGAGCCGGTGTTGGTGGACATCTGTCCGTTGCCGTTCTCACGCGATCGCGAGTAGGTGTACGAGAATCCCACCCGGGGCGACAGACGCATGCGCCGTGGCGCGACCCCGGTTTCGACCCCGAGTGCCTGCTCCAGCGCCAGATTCTCCGGTGGTGCTTCGCCAAACATGCTCCCCTCGAATCGCGCGCCGGAGAGCAGGCTGAACCAGCGGTTCGGATTCCACTGGTGCGAGAACGCCAGCGCGCCGTTGTAGCTCGTGGCACTGCGCGTGGGTTGTGTGAGCGTGCGCTGGTACGACGCAGGCCGGTTGGCCGCCAGATCGGCCAGGGAGTTGAACGTGTACGACCCGAGTGCGTTCGGGAGCCCTTCCTGTGTAAGCCCGTCGGCGCGTACCCAGGCCGCAGTCTTGTAGCGTTGCTTGCGACCCTGCGCATTCCACACCATTTCGTTCGCGCCTTCGATGGTCCAGCGCGTGTCGTCGGTGGCGATAAACGGATTGCCGCCCAGCTGCAGCGCTACCACGTCGTTGGCCGACGCATCACTCGCCGAGCGGGCCAGCACGGTGGCGCCGGGAATGGCGAGATACGGCGTCGCGCGCTCACGCACGCGACTGGCCGCCAAGCGGTTCTGCATCAACGTGAAATAGCCATCGCCAACGTAGCGGCTCTGTAGCAACTGTCCGCCGAACGTCTGCTGCGACTGCTTGCCACTGGCGCCAGGCGAATTCAGCGGACCAAAGCCAACGGCGCCTTCATCGCTGCGCGATGCGAACGTGGTGAGCGTGAAGGTGCGCAGCGTGTCACGCACATCGTCCAGTCGACCCAGCCACGTGATCCCGTTCTGCACGCGCGCGCCGGGAATTCCGCTGCCCGCCAACGGAAGTCCGACACTCGCCGCCACCTGCTGCGCACGTCGCGCCGAGTCGGGTGAGAGTCCGGCCCGCAGCAGCGCATCGGCGTTGCTGCCAACCAACGAGGCCGGGTCGCTCACGCTCCGACTCACGTCGAGCGCCATGTTGTACGTGAGCGCGCGGCGGATCGCCTCGCCATCTGCACCTACGCTCGCCCGGAAGCCACTGTTGGTGATCCCCAGCGACCGCCCGACGGCATCGGTGAGCTGCAACTGCGGCGCGTTGAGCGTGAGGAACGCGTTGCGATTCTGATAGAAGCGGTCACCCGCGCCAAGTCGCACATCGATGTTGGCGCCGGCAAACCCGCCGCGCGTCGCATCGAACGTCGCACCGGTCACGCGCACATCGGCGCGTGCGGCGCGTGGCAATCCGCCCCCCGGCATCGCCATCCCATTCAATGTGGTCAGATTGGAGCTGGGACTCGCCCCAAGCATACTGGGTCCACCGGGCGTCATGGTGATGCCCGGGATGGTCCCCGCAATCATGCTCAGATTGCCCGCGCTGTTGGGACTGACGCGTCCCTCCACCCCTTGGTCGTATTGCTCAGCGGCGCCCACTTCCCGTGCGTACGCGCTGGCCACCCGCGCCTCGGCGCGCACGGGTCGGTTGGCGTTCACCTGCACCGCAGCGAGCAGCGCCATGTCGCGCCCGAGCGTGAAGTCGGCAACCAGCTCCCGCTCCGTGGCTACCCGCTCCACGCGTCGGCGGGCCGAGCGAAATCCGAGGAACGCGACGTGGACCAGATAGTCGCCGGTGCCGGGCTCAAAGCGAACACTGTAACGGCCGGCGGAGTCGGTGAGCGTGGTAAGCACCAGCCGGTCGGGACCGCGCGTGATGTTCACGGCAGCGCCCACGACGACGCGCGCCGAGTCGTCGATGACGCGACCGCGCACGACATCGGCGGTCTGGGCAGCGAGCATGTCCGGCGCGCCAAGCAGTGCCAGTGCGACCGCCAGCGTCGCGGCCAATCGTGTGGCGACCGGTTGCACGTGGCGGCGCGACGATGTGGAACGCCGGCCTGACGGCTCGGAAAGTGAGAAGTGCGTCTGCGGCATGCCGAATACGATGGTGTCTGGCGCGAAATGGTTGCCACACGCGATGCGCGGCAGCCCGACATGCCTATGTCAGCCAGATACGGAAGTTTCAGTAAGTAGCGATATATAACGGGCAGCGAACGGGGCACGTACCTTTGTCGTATGACCGCCATCATCCCCTCGCAGTCCCGCGACTTTCCGCACGAGATGACCTCGACGGCGTTCGAGCTGCCGGGCTATCGCATTTTTGCCTCTTTGGGAGTGGTCCGCGGCGTGGTGGTGCGGTCGCGGTCGGTGTTCGGCACCTTGGGCGCAAGTTTTCAGACGTTGGTGGGAGGAAACATCTCCCTGTTCACGGAGCTGGCGGAACGCACACGGCAGCAAGCTTTCGAGACGATGTTGCATCAGGCGCATGCGGCCGGTGCAAACGCGGTCATCGGCATTCGCTACGACGCCAACGAGGTCATGAGCGGCGTGACCGAGGTGCTCTGCTACGGCACGGCGGTCCGGGTGGAGCCGGTCGACCACTGACGGTCGCCCGCGCCTCGGTCACAACAGGCGATTGTTACGCGCGCGTTATGATTTGTCCAGCGCGCGTTGGAGCTGGATTTCCAGATCACTTGTCGTAAACGGTTTACGCAGTACCACGGAGCGGCGTTCGTGTGTCTGCACGCGCGATACGTCGCGGATCGCGTCGCCGGTGATAAAAATGACGCGTAACGATGGCGTGCGGGCCACCAGCTCGACCGCGAGCGCATCGCCGCGAATGCCGGGTATAGTCACGTCGGTAATAAGCACGTCGAACGGCTCCGCGTCGCCCTCCATGATCGTGATGGCGTCGTCCGCGCCTTCGGCGGTCACCACGTGGTGGCCTGCCCGCTCCAGCAAACGTGCCACCACGGTGCGGACATCGGGATCGTCGTCGACCAGCAACAGCCGTCCAACCCGTTTCGATTCGATAGCGGGGATAACGTCGGCGCCGCGCGGAGGCGTGGGGTGCTGCGCCTCCGGCAGAAACATCGTGAACGTACTGCCGCGTCCGAGTTCACTCTGCACATGAATGGCGCCGCCGCACTGCTGCACGATCCCGTACACCGTTGGCAGGCCGAGTCCTGTACCCCGTGACGCCTTGGTGGTGAAGAACGGTTCGAACAGGTGCGCCTGCACTTCGGCGTCCATACCGGTTCCGTTGTCGCGCACGACGAGCTCTACGTAGCGCCCCGGTTCCAGTACCACTCCCGGAGGCAGCTGTTCGGTGTGGGTGTCGATCACACGGGCGGCGAAGTGCAGTGTGCCTCCGTCCGGCATCGCATCACGTGCGTTCAGTGACAGGTTGAGCAGCACCTGTTCGAGCTGACCGTCGTCTGCACGCACGTGATAAGGCCCCGTGCCGATCGCGCTTTCGATGACGATCGACGAACCCATCAGCCTGTGCAACATGACGGTGGATTCAGTGACGACCGCGTGCAGATCGAACGTACGGACGGCGCTCCACTGCTGCCGTCCGAACGACAACAGCTGTCGCGTGAGTGCGGAGGCGCGGTTGGCCGCGTCGCGGATCACGTGCAGGTCGGTCGCGTGGACGGGATCGTCCCCCATATCCTCTAGCAGCACGTCGGCCGAGACGAGGACGGCGGTAAGCAGGTTGTTGAAGTCGTGTGCGACGCCTCCGGCCAGGCGCCCCAAAGCCTCCAGCTTTTGCGCGCGTCGCAACTGGCGTTCCAGTTCGTCGCGCGCCGTCACATCGCGCAGCGCCACCAGATGATGTCCCAGCTTGTAGTGCGCGCGAATGGCATAGTCGACATGCCGTGACAGTCCATCACGCGGACGCAGGCGACTTTGCCCGCGCTCCTCTCCCATGTCCAATACCGCCGGCCAGCGAGCGACGAAGCGCGCAGCGTCATCCTCGAGGAGCAGCGATGCAAACGGGCAGCCCAGGAACGCTGCGTCGTCGAGAGCAAAGAGTTCACGGGCGGCGAAATTACCGTGAACGACCCGACCGTCGTCGTCGAGCGCGAGCATCGCGTCGAGTGCGTGATCGAACACGGCGCGGTAACCCTCCGACTCTTCGCGCATGGACCGCTCGCGCCGGCGACGCTCCGTAATGTCGTGTAGCGAGCAGATGAGCTGAGAGTCGGCATCTACGGGCCGGCTGAGGGCGAGCTCGACATCGACGAACGATCCATCGGGACGGTGCAGCCTGGTGTCGCGGCGGCCAAAGCCGGAGCTGAGCGTCGCCGTTAACCAGCGGTCCGTTGCCGGTTCGCTATCGACCGCGGAGAGCTCGGCGATGGTGCGCCCATAGAGATCGTCGGCGTCACGTCCGAGTATGGCGCGGCATCGCCCCGATGCGGAGAGAATGCGGCCATTGGAGTCCAGGAGCAGGTGGGCTTGGTCGCCGGCCTGCAGCGACAACGCGGAGAAGAGCACCGGTGCCGGCTGCTCCATTTCGAGTGCGCCCTGAGTCCCGCCCGACTTGATCATTCGTCGTGTCACAAAGGAGATTCGCAAATCTGCTATGCAAATCCTAGGTGAGAGAACAGGGGCGGTCAACGGAGTCACCCTGACGCGCGCGTGAGGCCAGGGTCGCGCGCGACCGTTTGACGCCGCACATTGGGACTCTATGCGCCTACGCTCACTGCTCCTCGCACTCGGCGTCATGCCGGGTATGCTGACCGCCCAACGTGCGGCCCAACGCGCGGCCACGCCGCCGCTCCTCGATTCCGCGTTCGTGAAGGTGCCGACCTGGCGCTTTGTCGGGCCGGACGGCAATCGCGTCATCGCGGTGGCCGGCGTTCCGGGCGAGTACAAGACGTACTACGCCGGAGCGGCGAGCGGCGGGTTGTTCAAGAGTACCAACGGCGGCATCCGCTGGACGCCGATCACCGATTCGTTGCGAGTTTCCAGCGTGAGTGCGCTGGCCGTCGCGCCCAGCGATCCGAATGTGGTGTGGTTCGGCACGGGTGAAACGTTTCTGCGCAGCAACGTGTCGATTGGCGATGGAATTTATCGGTCAACCGATGCGGGGGAGCATTGGAACAAGATGGGCCTCGAGAATACCGGACGTATTGGTCGGGTACTCATCCATCCAACGAACCCCGACGTGGTGTACGCCGCGGCGCAGGGGCACGGCTACGGGCCACAGCAGGAGCGTGGACTTTGGCGCACCACCGACGGCGGCAAACAGTGGACGAAGATACTGTTCGTGAACGACAGCACCGGCGTCATCGACGTGGCGATGGACCCCACCAACCCGCGTGTGTTGTTCGCCGCGAGCTGGCAACAGTACATCGTGCCATGGGACAAGAACTCCGGCGGACCGGGCAGTGGCATCTGGATGTCACGTGACGCGGGCGATACGTGGACGCGACTCGACGGCGGTGCAAACGGACAAGGGTGGGGCAAAGGGCTGCCCAAGATGGGCACGATGGGCAAGATCGCCGTGGCGGTGGCTCGCTCCGACCCACAGCGCATTTATGCGCTTATCGAGATGAAGGAGCCGGCGTTCTATCGCTCGGATGACGGCGGTCGCTCGTGGCGTGCGGTGAATCGCGACCACGATCTGCTTGAGCGTCCGCAGTACTACACGCGCTTCGGCGTCAATCCGGCCAACGAAAACAACGTCTTCTTTGTTGGCGTGCGCTTCGTCGGTTCGGTGGATGGCGGGCTCACCAAGATGCCGGTCTCGCCGCGTGCCGGCGGCGATCTGCACGACATCTGGTGGGATGTTTCCGACCCGGATCGGTATGTCGTGGGTGACGACGGCGGCGTCGGTATCACGATCGACGGGGGCAAATCGTTTACGCGTATCGCCCTGCCGAACGCGCAGATGTATCACGTGGCGACGGACACGAAGATTCCGTACAACCTCTATGGCAACCGGCAGGACGGCTATTCGTATGGCGGGCCGAGCAACTCGCGTGGCTCGCGTTCCATCGGCGTGTGGAGCGCCGTGGGTGGGTGTGAAAGCGGCTGGGCCATTCCCGACACCATCGACGGGCGCACTGTATGGAGCGGCTGCTACGACGCAGGGCTCGAGCGGTTTGACCTGCAAACGAAGATGGCCCGTGCGGTCGAGCCATGGCCCGAAGCGGGATACGGCGTCGCGCCCAAGGATCTCAAGTACCGGTTTCAGTGGACGTTCCCGATCCACATCTCACCGCACGATCACAACACCGTGTATGTGGGTTCGCAGTACGTACACAAAACGACCAATGGCGGGCAAAGCTGGACGCTGATTTCGCCCGATCTATCAACGAACGACAGTACGAAACAGCAATCGTCTGGTGGATTCGTGATCGACAATCTGTTCGTCGAGAACGTGACGGTGCTCTTCGCGCTCGCCGAATCGCCGTTGCAGAAGGATCTGCTCTGGGCCGGCACGATGGACGGGCTGATGCACCTCACGCGGGACGGCGGCAAGACATGGACGAACATCACCGCCAACATGCCGGGACTTCCCAAGTGGAGCACCATTTCGGGCATCGAACCCAGCAAGTACGACGCGGGCACCGCCTATGTCGCCGTCGACGCGCATCTCATCAACGATCGCGACCCGTACATCTACAAAACAACAGACTACGGCAAGACGTTCACGCGTCTGGATCGTGACCTTCCCAAGAGCGTGTTCAGTTATGTGCACGTGGTGCGCGAAGATCCTGTGCGCCGCGGCATGCTCTACGCCGGCACCGAGAACGCCCTGTACGTGTCACTGGACGACGGACAGCGGTGGATGGAGCTGAACAATTCGCCGACGGGTGCGCTCCCGCATGCGCCGGTGAGTTGGCTGCAGATTCAGGGGCATTTTCACGATCTCGTGGTGTCCACGTACGGCCGCGGCTTCTGGATTGCCGATGACATCTCGTATCTGCGCGCGATGGCGGATTCGCTGGCGACGAAATCAGTTACCCTGCTACCCATTCGTGCCGCGTATCGCTTCCGCAAGATTGCGACACCGCTGTCCGCCACGAATTCGTTGGTCGGCGGATCCGATCCGCCGTTGGCTGCGACGATCAATTACACGATCGCCACGGCGCCCACCGATTCCATGGCGCGCGATTCGGTGCGCTTTCGCGTCTACGACGACGGTGGCGCGTTGATTCGCAAGTTCGCCACGGCGTCGCCCAAGCGCGGCCTCAACCGTGCGTTGTGGGATTTACGCCACGAGGGGCCGCGACGAGCCAAGCTGCGCACTGCGCCCCCGGGCAACACGAATGTGCGCGTGCTCGACTCGCGCCCGCTCGTGCCGTGGGATCTCGATCTGGTGGGCGGACAGGTGGGACCACTGGTCGCACCCGGTACGTACACGGTGGCGATGGTCTGGGGGCGCGACACGCTGCGCCAGAACGTGGAGGTCCGCCGAGATCCCAACAGCGAAGGTACCACGGCCGATATCGCCGCACAGGTCGCGCTGGCGCTGCGCATCCGCGACGCGCTCAACGAGACCGTTGCGCTCATCGACGAGTCGGAGTGGCAGCGACGCGGCTTCGAACAGATGCGCACAACGCTGCGCGAGAAGCTGAAGGACGCCAAGGAGTTCGGGCCGTCGCCGGGGCGCGATCCCAAGGTGGCCGACGCGGAGGCGTTCCTGAAGGAGATCGACACGGTCGAGAAGCGCGTCCTCGCCATCGAAGGCAAGCTCTACGACATCGCACTGACCGGCGCACGCGAAGACGCCTTTCGCACGCCGAATCAGCTCTACGAAAAGCTGGCGTCGGTGGGGAGTGACATTGCCGCTTCGAGTGCCGACTTCCGCCCGACGGACCAGCAGGGTGAGGTGTACACGATGCTGCGCACGCAACTCGATGGACTGAAGGTGCAGTTCGCACAGTTCGTGAACGGTGACCTGACCACATTCGCGGCCAAAGCGGCCAAACTTGGCTTGCCGGTACCGGTGATGTTCCAGTAGGCGCAGCATGTTGAGCCGTCCGTTTCGTAACAACTCGCGCTGGCTTGTCGCGGCGATGCTGCTGTGCGCAGCGCCAGTCTCGCTGCATGCGCAGAGTGCGGTAGCGCGCGTAACCGGCACGGTGCGCGACGGGGTCACGGGTGCGCCGATTGTCGGTGCAGTCGTCTCGCTGTTCGATGCTGAGAACGCCGTGCAGCATCGAACGGTCACCGGCGCCCGCGGCGAGTATCGCATCGAGCGGACCGCGCGCAGCACACGGCTGCAGCTGTTGCGTCTCGGCTTTCGTCCGCAAGACGTGGTGCTGGTCGCTACGGGGGGGTCGCGGGACACTACGGTTAACGTGACCATGGAGCGGATTCCCAATCTCCTTGAAGGGATGCGAGTCACCGCGCGCGCTGCATGCCCTGCGCGCGAAGACACGCCGGTTGCCTTCAGCCTCTGGGAACAGGCGCGGTCGGCACTGCTCGCTTCCGTGGTGACCCGCGAATCGCAAACCGCCAGCCTGCGGCGGTACGGCTTTGTGCGCGAAACGGACGGTCAACGCGAGTCGCGTGTAACCCGCATGACGGTCACCACCGACTCGGCCACCGGCAACATGGCCTCCTTCGTCGCCGCTTTCACGCCGGCGGGCTTCGTGCGCAATGGCTTTGTGCGCGATACCGACGACGAGCGTGTGTACTACGGGCCCGACGCGGAGGTGCTGCTCAGCGACGCATTTCTGGACGGCTACTGCATGCAACTCTCGACTGCCGATCGCGCCCATCCGGAGCGCGTGGGGGTGCGCTTCACGCCCGTGCGGCGTCGCGGCGACCGGGTGGAAATCGACGGAACACTCTGGATTGATACGGCCGCGCGCTCATTGTCGCACATCGAGTACGAGTACCTTGTGCCGGACGGGCGGCTGCGTGCCTTACGTCCGGGCGGACAGGTGTACTTTGCCAACATGCCCAACGGCACCATCCTCATCGATCACTGGTCCATGCGACTGGCCGGGTTTGCGATGGAGTCGGTGCCCGGCATACGCAGCACGACGGTTCGTATCGGCGGTCGTCCGCAGATCAGCGGTGGCGCGGCACCCGCCTCGCGCCTCGTGAGCGTCGTCAGCGAAACGGGCGGTGCGCTGGCCGAAGCATTCTGGCGAGACAGTACGGAGTGGCGCGGCACCTTTGGTACGCTCGCGTTACGTGTGCCTGTTGATTCCGGTGGTTCGCTGACGGGACGGGAGCTGAAGCTTTCACGCTCACCGTATTCGGCGCGTGTCGACACCAACGGGCAGGCGGTCTTTACCGAGTTGATCGCCGGTCGGTACGACGTCTACCTGAGCGATGATCGGCTGCGTACGGTCGCGCTCGATCTCACCGTGCCGGTACCCGGCGAGGTGCGTCGTGGCGACACGCTGTCGATTTCGCTGCGCGTCCCCACGGCCGAATCCTTCGTGATCGAGCGATGCAAACGCGCGAAGCAATGGAGCGCCGGAGACCTGCCACTGCTGCTCCTGCGTGTCGGCACGGATTTCACGGCACCGATGGAGGGTGCCCGCGTGTCGATTGCGTGGGAATCTGCGGCGGGGGGCTGGCAGGAGGCCAGGAAGGAGTTCACCACCGGCACAGACGGGATATCGACCTACTGTGCATCCGCCGCCGCGATCGGACGGCGCGTACGCATTTCGGCGCTCACCCGCGACAAACAGGGTGCTGTTGTGGAGCTGATGCTGGGCGAGACGCTGCAGGTGGTGCCGATCGTGGTGACGCCGACGGAGCGGTAGGCGGTCGAGCTATCGCCTGGTGGCCACCAGAATCGCGCCGAGTGGGTGTCCGGTTCCAAAGCGCGTGGTGGCATCGGCGGCGCTGATGTAGCGGATTTCGGCGATGCTCATCGCGGTCACATTGTTCAGTGCGCCGGGACCGCCCGACTTCATGCCGTCGATGTACACCACGATTTCCGCGCCACCAGAGCTCCCTTTCACGTTGCCATTCCGGCCGCGCAGCATGGACGGGCGTAACAGCGTGACTGCTTGGAGGGCGTCGGAGGCCCCCGAGTTTGCGATCTCGTCAAACACAATCAGATTCGCGCTGCCACGTAGTGGCGCTCCGCGCGAGACCGGTGCAGCGCCGGTCTCTGCCTTGCGCGCACCGCTGCTGCAGGCGGCAGCGAGGACCACGAGTCCGGCGACCAGCGGGCGGATACGGAGGAGGAGCGTAGGGCTGATCATGGTGCGCACTCGATGTGGAGAGTCGGAACGCACGGGCCACGCTGCGATTGAGCATGACCCGTGCGCCCTTGAACGCTCCCACGCGCGCGCGAGCGGCGCAAGAGCGCGCCGCGATCAACCGTCACGCACGCGGCGTGTTCACGCCTGCGCGCGTCGCCGACGAACCGTCCACGCCATCGCCAGCAGGCCGCCACCCAGCAGCGCGACGGTACCAGGCTCGGGCACCGTCGTGACCGGTGCGGAGGTAAAGTCGATGCGATAGACGTTCTGGTTTGCCGTGAGCTGGCTATCGAACTGGTATCCGGCACCGGTGGTCAGTCCGTTAAATCCCTTCAACTCCGCGAAGTTGAACGCGACCACGGAATTCTGATCGGTACGCAGCGAGTTGTTACCCACGAAGGCGGCCGCTGCCGGATCAAACAGTTCCGAGCCGGCGTCCCAGATCTGGTTCGTCGTCTGAAAAATCGTGTTGACCGTCAAGTTGCCCATGGGGTCGAACAGCAAGAACGGGTTGTCGTTGCCAATGAAGAAGTCGTTGCTTGGCACGACCATGCTCGCAAAGCTGAAATACGGGTTCATTCCAGTGTTGACCAGGAAGCTCAGGCTTGCGGACGAGCCGGGCGTGAGCAGTCCACCAATGGTGCCGCGCGTCGCTGTCGGGTCTGCCGCCGCGAAATCGGCCTGCCACTGACCTCCGGCACCTCCTTCCGCGACCGAGATAATCCCAGCGCCGGCAACATCTCCGATGTTGAAGGAGTCGAAGACACCGCGATGGAAGCCGACGTGCAACGGGGCGAAGCTGATGCTGTTGGTTGGTGCAAGATTGGTCACCGTGGCGGTGACCATCCGCTGTTGAGCCTGCGACTGTGTGGCGAACAGTGCCAAGGCGACGGTGGCGCACGCGATGGGCCGAAGGG
Organism: Gemmatimonadales bacterium; assembly: GCA_038234895.1. Lineage (GTDB taxonomy): Bacteria > Gemmatimonadota > Gemmatimonadetes > Gemmatimonadales > Gemmatimonadaceae > Gemmatimonas. The sequence continues at coordinate 32,376 of JBBQSM010000001.1, read as the reverse complement.
CGCGAAGACTGCGTGGCATAGCGAGGAACTCCGATTGCGGGGAAGCAGTGCGGTTCGGGGCGATTCTGCCCCGCCACAAGCCATCACCCCGAATTCACAAAAATCGGCTCATCGTCGTCGTGCGCGAAATCAAAGCAATGATCGGCTGGCGATATCGCTCCGTGTTGCGGAAGCGGGCCCGACCGTTTCGCGCTCCATGCTGTGTCCTGCTACGCCATGCTGTACGCCTGCCGCAGCCAGCCGATCACCTCGGCATCGACCTCACTGGCACTGGCCAGCCGCACACGATGCGTCACCATCGCATTCCAGGAACCGGCCGCTTCGAGCCGCCCGTTCGGTTCGATACCCTTAAGCTTGAGTCCCAGGTCGAAGCGTGTCTTGGTGGACGGGTGCAGTGTGGCGAACTGGGTACTGCGCCGCAGGCTGAGATAGCCCTTCTTGGGCGCCTGTTCGATGTCGCTGCCAAACGCGGTGATCTGGACCATCAGTGCATCGAAGACGGGACGCATCGCGCTTTTGTCGCCGACGAACATCTCGGCCACGAGGTCGTCGCCGGCGGCAACCCTCGAGCCGGCATCGCTCTTGAGCGACATATGCGCGATGAGATTGGCGTAGCCGTGCGTGATCTGGTGCTCGCCTTTCAGCCATGAAACCAGTTCACCGTGCTTGGACTTACCGCTCTGCATCACGAGTGACTGCCACTCCGCGATGGACTTTCCGGTCGTCGTGGGGAGTGCGTCGACCATGCGCGCGGTCTGTTCTTCCGGGGAGACGGCCATCTGCAGCTCCGGGAGGGTGTGACGAGAGGGGTGCGTGCAGTCGAGCGCTGCGCTACCCTCGCGCCGCGAGAGTCCTGAGCGCAGCGACCAGCTTGTCCGCATCGGCTAACGAGTTGTACAGCGCCGGCGTCACGCGTACACAGTCGCCCTTGGCCAAGCCGGTCCGGTAAAACGTGAACAGCCCGAACTCTTCGAGCAGCGTACGCGCGATGGCCTGATTCTCTGTTCGTCCGCCGCGTCCGTGCAGTCGGAATCCGGTGATGGCGCCAACCAGCGACGGGTCGTCGGGGGTAAGAATGTCCACGCCCGGTACGGCGCGCGCTCCCTTCACCCAGCGATCACGCAGCAGGCGTAGTCGCGCTGACTTATTCGGAATCCCGATCGTTGCCTGAAAGTCGAGTGCATCAGGAATCGTCATTACGGTGGCAAAGTGTGTGGTGCCGGTGTGAATGCGACTGTCGATGCGATCCGCCGGTGCGCTTTCGTCGCCGTGTGCACGATCAATCGCGTCCAGCTTTCCTTCGCGGATGAACATCACGCCAGCACCAACGGGGGCGCCCACCCACTTGTGCAGATTGACGCCCACAAAATCAGCGCCCAGTTCGTTGAGCGACAGCGGCACTTGTCCGAACGAATGTGCTGCGTCCACCACCACGTCCACACCACGCGCATGCGCTAGCGCCGCAATCTCGCGCACCGGAATGATCAACCCGGTCTTGTTGTTGCAGTGCGTGAGCAGCAACAGTTTGGTGCGCGGATGCGCGTCGAGGGCGACGGTGTACGCCTGCATGATCGCCGCGTGCGAGGCCGGCTCTGGAATGTCGAGTGTGACCACCTTGGCGCCACGACGTTCAGCCAGCGCGTTCATGGCCCACTGCATGGCGTTGTAGTCGAGATCCGCGTACATGATCTCGTCGCCCGCTTTCACGCGGTTATACTGCCCGATCAGCGCCTGCAATGCTTCCGTCGCCCCACGCGAGAAGGCGATCTCTGTCGGCTTTGCGCCGAGTTCGGTGGCGACGCGCACGCGCGCCGCATTGAGCATGGCGGGATACTCACGCCGCGCAAAAAAAGAACTCTCGCGGTTCACCCGATCGATATGCCGGTGATACGCCTCTAGCACCGGCGTGGCCATCATCCCGAAGTAGCCAGCCTCGAGGTTGGTCGTGCGGTCGGTAATACGATATTGCGCGGCCACGCGCTGCCAGTACGCTTCGTCCTGCGCGACGGTGAGCGGATCGCCCACCGGCCGGTCGAGCGGCGGCAGCGGCTCGGCGTGAGGCGTGGCATGCGCCACGGCAGGAGACACGACGGTGAGCGACGCGGCCGACACCAGCGCGGCGTTGCGGACGAATTCTCGGCGGGTAGTCATACCAGAACACTATGGCTGGCGTGCGTGCGAGGCAAATACGTTCCCGGGTCGCTACCTGCCCGCAACCGTTACGGCAACGGCAACGGCAACGGCAACGGCAACGGCAACGGCAACGGCAACGGCAACGGCAACGGCAACGGCAACGGCAACGGCAAACTGCTTGGAACTGCCGATGATACGGATAACAGGGGAAACGCACGGATAATGCAACAGCATCTCGATTTGGAAGGGTTCGATCCTCCAGTTTCCCCATAAATCCGTATCATCGGCCGTTTCATGCTTTTGCAGTTTGCTGTTGCTGTTTGCCGTTGTTGTCGTTGTTGTCGTTGTTGTCGTTCGCCGCTGTGATGCCTTCCGCCCTACTTCGGCACTTTACGCACGACACGACCCGGCCGCGCAGCGGTGAACGCGCTATTGGCCACCACAGGCTCGCCATTCACCAGCACCCACGGAATGCCCAAGGGATAGTGGTGCGGGTCGGTGAAGGTGCCCACGTCGCTCACCGTGGCCTCGTCGAAGAGCACGAGATCGGCCACACAGCCGACCCGAACGCAACCACGATCTGTCAGCCCCAGCCGCGCCGCGGGCATGCCGGTCATTTTGTGCACCGCCTGCGGCAGCGTGAGCACGTGAAGTTCGCGAACGTAGCGGCCGAGCACGCGCGGGAACGTGCCGTAGTTGCGGGGATGTGGCACGCCGGCGCCCAACTTCGTGAGGCGACCGTCGCTGGCGATCATCGTTTGCGGATGGGCCATGATGCGCTTTACGTCAGCCTCGTCGATGACGTGATAGACCATCCCCGCGCCGCCATTGAGCACGCCTTCGAGAATGAGCGTGACCGCCGTTTCTGGCGTGGACGGCATGCCCCGTTGCATGGCCCAGTCGTGCAACGTCTTGCCCTGCAGTTTGCCGTCGTCCCACGAGACGATTGCGAACTGCACGCGTCGCAGATCACCGCCACCACGATCGTTCAGCACGAGATCGATGATGCCGCGCGTGATGCTGTCGCGCAGGGCCGGTACGTCGAGCCGCTTGCGTAGTTCCGGGGTACCGCCGGCCAACGCCCAGGGTGGTACGAGCACGTCGAGTGACGTGAAACTGGCCGTGTACGGATACTGGTCGATCATCACATCGGTGCCGGCCTTGCGTGCCGAATCGACCATGCCAAGCGTGATGACACTCTTCCCCCACGCCTGTCGCCCGATCGCCTTGTGATGCGTGAGAACCACGGGAATCTTCGCGCGTCGACCGATCTCGAGCGCTTCCCCCACACCGTCCAGCAGTCCCACCCCTTCTTCGCGCAGATGCGACGTGTAAATACCGCCGCGTGAGGCCGCCTCGGCCGATAGGGCAACGACTTCATCGACCGTCGAGTAGTAGCCGGGTACGTAACGCAATCCAGTGCTGATCCCGAACGCGCCGTCAGCCATCCCCTGCGCGACCATCGATTTCATGCGCGACAGCTCGGCGTCGGTCGGTGCGCGGTTGACCGACCCCATCACGCGACGACGGATCGTATTGTGTCCAACCAGAAAGGCCACATTGATGCCAAGCCCGGCGCGATCGGCTGAGTCGAGGTACGCAGCCAACGGATACGGTCCGCCCCCGTCGGGGCCGCCCAGTGCGAGTGTGACGCCTTGCCGCACGGCACTCTCCGCGCTGGCCAGCTCAAGCAGTGGTTCCAGGTGGGCATGCAGGTCGATGAAACCCGGGGCCACCACCAGCCCGCGCGCATCGATGGTGCGTGTTGCCTGCGCACCATCGATGGGCGTCGTGGAGACCAGAACGATGCGGTTGCCGACGATCGCCACGTCAGCGCGCGTGCCGGCACTGCCCGAGCCGTCGAGCACCGTGCCGTTGCGCACGAGCAGGTCGTACGGTACGCCGCGTGCACGTGTGGCTCCCTGCGCGTGCAGCTCGGCGGTGGAGATCGCTAAAACAGTCGCCAATGCGGCGTGTGCAACGGCGAACGCGGCATTGCGCAGATTGGATGATCGCATCGGCAGGGAGGTCAGGGTGTGCTCGGAATCTACGGCCTTCGCACGCGCCTGCTAACGGGGCTCACCCCAACGCCTTCCGCACCGCCGGCGCCACCACGGTCCCGTACAACTCGATACTCCGCATCACCTTGTCGTGCGGTGTCGCCCCGACGGTGAATTGAATCATGGTGCGCTGGTGCCCGAACAGCGAATACTCGTAGAGAATCTTGTCGATGATTTCCTGCGGTCCGCCAAGCATCATGGCGCCGTTGGGTGACCGCTCGAAGTCGAACTGCTGTTGCGTTGGTGGAGGCCACCCGCGCTCCTTGCCGATACGCCCCATCGCATCGAGATACGGCGCGTAGGCAACGTCGACCGCCTCCTCCATGGTGTCGGCAATCAATCCATGCGAGTTGATACTCACCGGTACAACGCGCGGATCGTGTCCGGCGCGCATCAGTGCCTGCCGGTACAACTGCACGAAGGGAACGAAGCGATCGGGCTCGCCGCCAATGATTGCCAGCGCCATCGGCAGTCCAAGTCCGCCAGCGCGCATCGTGGAGGCGGGTGTTCCGCCCACACCAATCCAGACCGGCAGCGATGCCTGCAGCGGTCTCGGGTACACCCCGCGGTCGTTGATCGCCGCGCGATGTGTGCCTTTCCATGTGATCCGCTCCGAGGCGCGTAACGCCAGCAGCAGTTCCAGCTTTTCCGAGAACAGCGTGTCGTAGTCATCCAAGTCGTAGCCGAACAGCGGAAATGACTCGATGAACGAACCACGCCCGGCGATGATCTCCGCCCGGCCATTCGAGAGCAGGTCGAGTGTCGCGAACTCCTGAAAGACGCGCACCGGATCGTCCGAGCCGAGTACGGTGACCGCGCTCGTGAGACGGATGCGTGTGGTGCGCGCGGCGGCAGCGGCCAGAATCACGGCGGGCGCAGAAGCGACGAAGTCGGGCCGGTGATGCTCGCCGATACCGAACACATCAAGCCCCACCTGGTCGGCCAGCTCGATCTCCTCGAGCACATGCTGCAGCCGCTGCGCAGATCGGGCCGCGTAGTCAGCGGTGCGCTCGGGTCTCGTTTCGACAAAAGAGTAGATACCCAGTTCCATAGCCGGAATGTATCGCCGTCGCTCGCATCGTCACGAAATTTGCGCCGGCTGGCTTCAACTGTACGCCCACCGCTGACGAACGCGCTGTTGCACGCGTGCGGCCAGCGCCGCAGCTTTTCCGCGAGCCCTTCCCGAGGAGTCACCATGCCTGCCTTGTCTTCCGCTACGTCCTGTGCCACGCACTCGGACATATTCCCTGTCCGGCGCACGCGTCGCTACCTGGCGCCACGTGGTGCACTGTTGTCTGGTGCACTGTTCGCTGGTGCGCTGCTGGCCTCAGTGTGTGTGGCGGATATCGCACGTGCGCAACGCGGGCCGGGTGTGTCGGACACGGTTGCGCTCACCGAGTGGATGGTGCCATGGGGCGCGGCCACGCGTCCGCGTGATCCGTCTGTTGGGAAGGACGGCAAGATCTGGTTCGTGGGGCAGGAGGGGAACTACGTCGCCAAACTTGATCCGAAGAGCGGAACGTTTTCACGCATCGAGATCGACCCCGGCACCAACCCGCACACCATCAGTGTGGACCGTGACGGCAACGCGTGGTACACCGGCAATCGCAACGGCATGATCGGTCGCATCGACGCAAAAACGAATGCGATCACCCGCTATCCCATGCCCGACGCCGCTGCGCGTGATCCGCACACGATCGCCTTCGACAAGTCAGGCGATCTGTGGTTCACGCTGCAGAACAGCAACATGCTCGGCCACCTCGATCATAAGACTGGCAAGGTGCGGCTGGCGACTATGACCACGCCGCGGTCGCGTCCGTACGGCATCGAGATCGACGCCAAAGGCCGGCCGTGGTTCAATCTGTTTGGCACCAACGCCATCGCGACCGTCGATCCGGTCTCGATGAAGGTGACGCAATACCGGTTGCCGGACGAACGCGCACGTGGTCGCCGCATTGCGCTCACCACCGACGGCGCTGTGTGGTATGTGGACTACTCGCGGGGCTATCTCGGACGGCTCGATCCGGTGAGCGGAGCTGTGAAGGAGTGGGCTATGCCCGGTGGCGGGATTGCGCTGCCGTACGCCATGACCGTGGACGACTACGATCGGTTGTGGTTCGTGGAGACCGGAGTGCAACCCAACCGGCTGGTCGGTTTCGACCCGCGCACGGACAAGTTCTTCGGGCAAACCAATCTCGGGCCTGTGGCACCGAATACGGTACGCCACATGGTCTTCGACAAGCAGACGCGGGCGATTTGGTTCGGATCGGATCGGGGTACAATCGGGCGCGCGGTCGTACCCAAGGGCGTTGGCGTGCCGATCTCCTGACGAAGCCCGCCGATCACCGCGGGCAACCGTCCCACGACATCGCGTGACCTATCCGGGGACCAGCAGCACCACTCAACCGGAGTACACGCGATGATCCGTTCCACGCGCACCACGCTGTTCGCTCACGTTGTTGCCGTCGCCGCGATGGTCTCGGGTGCGGCGCTCGCTCCCCACGCGCTGCGCGCGCAGGCGGCCAATCCCGTCGTCGGCAAGTGGACGATTGAGTACGAGCGCGGGCGCCGTATAGAGAATGACGAGGTGACTCCGATCATGGGTACGGGGACGCTTACCGTGTCGATGCAGCGCGATTCCGTGGTGGTCGAACTCGACGCGTCGCCGCGCCCGGACGGCACGCCAGTGCCGCGCGTGACCGTCACCGGCGCATGGCGCGACGGTGCCCTCGTGTTCGTGCAGAAGCAGCGCGTGCAGATGCAGATGAACGGCGAGTCGACGTCGCCGGAGATCACGCTGACGTGGACCGTTACGGCCAAGGGCGATCTGCTGGCCGGTACTCTGGCGCGCGACCTTCCCGGCATGCAGGAGCCGATGCCGAGCACTCCCGTGAAGGGGACTCGAATCGCGCGATAGTCGCTTGCGTCGATGTGGTCGATACCCGCACTGGCACCGGCACTGGCACCGGCACTGGCACAGCACGCATCACACACGTGATACGACTGACGGGGGGATCAGCCTGACCACGTGTGTGAGTGCGTCGATCCGTTGACGCGATTGGCGCGTTACAGCGTTGACCGTAGCTATCGGCCACCGATCCGGTTACGGCGCGACCGCAATGCTGCGCAACGGCATGGCATTATTGACGCCACCCACGGGGAACAGCGTGCCTGATGCGAGATTGATCACGTACAACGTTGAGCCGGTGAAGCCGCCGCCGACGGTCAGCGTGACGTACGCGGTGCCGTTGTTGCCCGCGATGTCGAAACCGACGTCGCTTGTGGTGTTTACACCGAGCGGACCCACCGTCATGATGATGCCGTCGTTCGGACTGGAAAGCATGGTCAGCACATCACGGGTGAAGTCGATGGCGTAGAGCACAGTCGTCGTCGCGCCACTCACGCTATTCGTGTAAGCGGTGCCGCCGATGTTCGGAACCTGTCCGGCCGCAGGATCGGTGCTGGCATAACGCAGCGAGCTATCCACCGCCGCGAGTGCACCGTCGGTCGCGCCGCCGAGTCTCGGCACCAACCGCAGATTCTGATTCAGGTTGCCGTGCACGCGAATGCGATTGGGCACCGGATTGAAATCGAAGCCAAAGCTCGTGCCCGCGAGTGCCGGTGTGAACGGCGACGTGCTCACCGCGGTAGCCGCGCCGCTCAGTGTGTCCAGCGTATAGATGCGGCTGGTGGAACCGAGGGCGTACAATCGTCCGTCCACCGGTCCGAAGTCGATCCCTTGCACCGTTTCGCCCATTTGCAATCCGGCGATCGTGACACGGCGCGAGATGACATCCGGGCGGAGCGCGCCGAGGACCACGAGGTTGTTGCCGGCATCGACGCCATAGATGGAACGGCCGTTACTGGCGCCGGGCGCACCGGCGGGACCGCCGGGCCCGGTCGGGCCTGTGGGGCCGGCAGGGCCAGCCGGACCGCCCGGGCCCTGTGCGCCGGCAGGACCGGTCGGACCAACTTCGCCTTCGCAGGCAACGACGGTGGCGGACAGCGCGAGCATCAGAAGACGGATGGGCGAGGACGTTCGCGGCATCGCGACGGGCTCCTTCGCCGGTGAGGGCGATGAACGAGGGAGACGACAGCGCGCGTCGCCAACGCGTAGTGCGTGCCGGGCGCGCGGGGATGCTGCGACTACGCCGCCCGCGCGATTCCGGATGTATGGCTGCGAAATTCCCTTCGTCGGGACGTCGCGCCTTGAGCGGTCGCGTATCCGACAGATGTCGCGCACCTCCGGCATGTGTGCATTGGGCGCGAATCGCGTCGAATGCCGGATACGTTCGCTTGGCTGACGCGACGATGCTGCAGGTGAGACTGCCGGACACGCCGACGGTCGCCCCCACACGGAGTCATCACCATGTCGAATCCCATCCTGCACACCGCGGTGACCTGCCCGCGGCAACTCGACCGACGCAGCTTTCTGCGCGACATGGCGCTGGCAGTCGCGGCCGCGCTCGTCGCCAACGGAGTCTCGCCGGACAGCGCGTTTGCCGAGGGGCTGTCGCTGATCGAGCCTGTCATCGTGCAGGGCGCGGAGCGCGTGTACGCCATTCCGACGGCGGACGGGGTGTTCATTGACGAAGCGCAACGCCTGGTGCTGGCGCGATGGCACGGAATGCTGTATGCCATGTCAGTGGCGTGCCCGCACAAGCGGGAGCCACTCGAATGGCGCGCCAACGAAGGGCGTCTCTACTGCCCGAAGCACAAAGTGCGTTGGAGTCCGGAGGGTGCGCGCGTGAGTGGTCGCAACACCCGCGACCTCGATCGCTACGCCCTGCGAAGAGAAGGGGGACGGGTCGTGATCGCCCTCGACCGGGTGCTGGCGTCGGACCGGAACGCTGCCGAGTGGGCCGCAGCTACGCTCGTACTCTGATTTCGCCGCTGCAAACTGTGCAGGTCCATCATTCCACCCACCCCCCATGCCTCATCGCGAACTGCATCGTACTGAACACATTGGATGGATGCGTGCCGCCGTACTGGGAGCGAACGACGGTCTGATCTCGACGAGCAGCCTGGTGGTGGGCGTGGCCGCGGCGCAGGTCGCGCGGGACCCGGTGCTGCTGACCGCGCTCGCGGGACTGGTCGCGGGCGCGCTCTCGATGGCGGCGGGTGAGTACGTCTCCGTCAGCTCACAGTCGGATACCGAGCAGGCGGATCTCGCGCGCGAACGACGCGAACTAGTGGAGGATCCCGCGCTCGAGCGCGCGGAACTGGCGGCTATTTATGTGTCACGCGGACTCTCTCCGGATCTTGCCGGACAGGTCGCCAACCAACTCACCGCGCACGATGCACTCGGCGCGCATGCGCGGGACGAACTCGGGCTCTCTGACCTCACGCGGGCACGTCCTGTTCAGGCGGCGTTGGCGTCGGCGGCGGCGTTCGCGGTCGGCGCGGCGCCTCCGGTATTGTTGGTGCTGTTCCTGCCGGTGGAGCAATTGTCCGCCGTGGTGATGCTGGTGACGCTGCTCCTGCTGGTGTTGCTCGGCGCATTCGCCGCGCGACTCGGCGGAGCGCCGGCAGTGCGAGGGGCCGTGCGCGTTGCGTTCTGGGGAGCGGTTGCCATGGCGGCGACGGCGCTGGTTGGGCGTGCGTTCGGTGCAGTGGTGTAGACGCGCAGAACGGGGCCGCTGCTCGCGCGCAAGACGCGCACTCCCGGCCCCCCGCGGGGTATGTGCCACGAGGTCAACGCGGCATACTAGGTGAGTCCCCGCTGCGCACTTTTCACGCCACCCGCTGCCGATGCGATTCAACGTTCTGAACCGGAAGATCCACTATTGGGCCGCGATCGTCATCGCGCTTCCGGTGCTGACGATCATCGGCAGCGGCCTGTTGCTGCAGGTCAAGAAGCAGCTCACGTGGGTGCAGCCGGCCGAGCAACGCGGCACGGGGACGTCGCCGGTCATCGGCTTCGACAGCATCCTCGCCTCGGTTCGCACCGTGCCCTCGCTCAACGTGCAGACGTGGGACGACATCAACCGACTCGACGTCCGTATCGGGAAAGGCCTCGTGAAGGTCTGGCTGCAGAATGGGTACGAAGTGCAGGTGGACCTGGGGACGGGCAAGGTGCTGCAGAGCGAGTTCCGCCGCTCCGATGTCATCGAGGCGTTGCACGATGGGTCGTGGTTTGCGGGCGATGTCAGCAAGCTGTTCATCTTCCTCCCGGCCGGCGTGACGCTGCTGGCCATGACGTTGACCGGGCTCTGGCTCTTTTGGCTGCCTTTCTCGGTCAAGCGCAAACGCAAGCGGATGGCACAACCTTCGTCCTGATCGCCATGTTGTCACATTGCTCTGTTTTTATTGCCACCAGTCTCGACGGTTTCATCGCACGTCCCGACGGACGCATCGATTGGCTGGATGCCGCCAACGCGGCCGTGCCGCCCGGCGAGGATTGCGGGTATGGCGCCTTCATGGCGGGCATCGATGCGTTGGTGATGGGGCGACACTCGTTCGAGACGGTACTGGGGTTCACGCCCTGGCCGTACGGCGCCAAGCCGGTGGCAGTCCTGAGTTCCTCGCTCCGTGCGCTCCCCGCCACCGTGCCCGACACGGTTTCATTGCACACCGCCGCCCCCGCCGAGGTGGTACGCGCTCTCGCCGCGCGCGGGCTCACACGGCTCTACATCGACGGGGGCGTCACGATTCAGCGCTTTCTCGACGCCGGACTGATTGACGACATCACCATTACCACCATACCGGTGCTGATCGGCAGCGGACGTCCGCTTTTCGGTCCGTTGCCCGCCGACGTGGCCCTCGAGCATGTCGAGTCGCGCGCGTACGACTTCGGCTTCGTGCAGCGGCGTTATCGGGTGCGCGCGCGATCGAACGGGTAAAACACGCGCGCGACCGTTCAGGAGGTGTGCATCTCTGCACTGTTTTTCGCGCCAGCATTAGATCGTTTACGCGACAGCACACCGGCACTAATTAGTGAAATGAGCACTCCGATCGGGAGGGGTTCGAGTAGCGTGATCCCGATGTTTACCAGCGGATTCTTGTACATCTCCTGGAACTCCGCCATCTCCCGACGCTTCACGTCCAACTGCTCGGGCGTGGCGCCGTCGGCAGCTGACTTGGCCAGCAGGTGCGCGGCGTACTTCTCGCCAAAGTCTGGGGCCAGCCGGTAGTACACGAACTGCCACGACGCCACATAGCACAGGCTCGACACGAGCGTGATCAGGCAACCCACGCGCAGGGCGCGGCCGAACGTGATGGTGCCGGTGAGCTCCGCGTCCCGGTAGGAGCGCACGCCGAAGTACACCAGCAGAAACGAGATGACCATCGTCGTGTAGCCGACGATCTCCTGCATCTCGAAGCCGATCCGGTCGATGAGCAGCGTGCCGCCGATCATGGTCACGGCAAAGATCCCGCCGGACAACAGCCCGAACGTCCAGACAATTCGCTTCATCCGTCTACTCCACGAGGTTGGGGTGTGCGACAGGATGACGCAGCGCGACGAGTGCGCCGCCCAGCAATCCTATAGACGAGGACGTGCCGCTTCACTGCCGGCTCATGGATGACCCATCACGCGAACTTGAGGGATCGCGCCGTGAAGTCAGCGTTCGCCCGCCATGCCGCGGCTCGCCCGCAGCGCCTAGCGCCCGCAGCGCCTAGCGCCCGCAGCGCCTAGCGCGCGACGAAAAACCCGGTGAATTCCGGCTGTTCGGCGAGGAAGGCCGCCGGGGCGGCGCCGGCGAAATCGCGGACGTCGCGCACTAGATGCGACGGGTCGGAATAGCCGCACTCCGCCGCGACCCGAGCGAGTGACCCCGGTTCGGCGCGCCAGGCGGAGAAGACCCGCTGAAACCGCGTAATCCGCGCCAAGAGCTTGGGGGAAATGCCCACCTGCACGCTGAATAGTCGCTGGAGGCAGTGCGGGGTGACGCCGATCGCGCGCGCCAGTTCGTCGAGTGGGACCATGCCGTTCGATTCGCGAATCGCGCGCACGGCCTGTACGACACGCGGGTCGGGCACGTGCGTGGCGCGCAATTGCCGCAGGGCGTAGTCGAGCAGCGCCACCCGTTCGTTCCGCGACGGTGCGGCGGCGAGCGCGGCGTGCACTGACTCGGCGTCCAACTGTGCGATCGCGTAGGCGCCGGCCCAGCGCCCGGTCATTTCGGCCATATCGTCGTGGAGCAACGCCGCACCGTGCGCCTCGAAGCGCACCGCGATCAGGTCGACTCGGCCGGTCGGCCCGACCAAAAACGGGCCCGTGATCTGCCCGACCAACATGATCAACGGCTGCTGAATCGGCGGACCATGGTCGCGATGCGCTGCGAACGGATCGCCGAGGTTAAAAATCAGCTCCGGCGACCCGTCGGGGAGTGCGGGATCTGCGGCGTCGGGCGGGCTGGCATCGGCGTTGCCGTCGTCGGAAAGACACCAATAGCACCGCACAAGGTCGCGCAATTCGGCCGCAGGGGCGATTTCTTCGTAGTTCACAGCGGAAGTGTGTGCGCTGCGTCGCATTTGTCCAAGCCGTCGGCGGGCTGCACGTCTATATGTGTGCGCGCCAGCGATTTGCCGCGCTCACCGTTCCATCCACGTCAGGTTCAAGCGAGGTGGCGCATCCGTCCGGGCAGTCGGAAACGGTGTTCCCGGCCTCGCCTGTCCGCTGGCGCCGATGCGCAGGTGCGCCGTGGCGGTGCACGCTTAAGGGTTGACGAGAGAATATTTTAGTGTAGGCTAAAGTCATGATTAGCCGATGCTACCGCTCCGGATTGGCCTCGCTGTTGCCTGCTGCCCTCGTTGCCGCCGTCGCGGCCAGCGTGATCGGGCGTCCGGTGCAGGGGCAGCGTATCGCGACGGGGGCGACAGCGCCGACCGCCGTGGTCGACGCCAACTGGCAAATCCGCGCGCCACACGGCGCCGCGACCACGCTCGGCAACTATCGCGGCAAGGTCGTGTTCCTGCACGTGTGGGCCACCTGGTGCGTCGTCTGCAAGCCAGAACTGGCGAGCATCGCGCGGCTGCATCGCATCGTCACACAGGCCCCGTTCGGCGGCGACGTGGCGTTCCTGCTCGTTTCCCCCGAGTCGGATCGCATCGTGGCGCGATATATGGCTCGGCACGCACTTGCACCGTATGTCTTCGTGGAAGCGCAGGCGGCCCCGCGCGCGCTGGGGCTCACGGCGTTGCCGGTCACGCTCATTCTCGATCGTGACGGCGCGATCGTGGCGCGTCATCAGGGGCTGGGCGCGTGGGACGCGCCGGCCTTCGTGACGGCGCTGCAGGAGTTGGTGCAGCACACGGCCGTAGCGCCGAGCGTCCGATGACGCGCGTGCTGCTCGCCATGCTCTGCGCGATGCCTGCAACGCCGGTCCGCGCGCAGGACACGGCCACGCGGCCGCACGCGACGACGGCCGGCATCGGCATCGGCACGGGTATCGTCACCGGAACGATCACCGCGCGCGCGGGCAGCGAGCAGTCCGATCGCACGGTGCCGCTGGGCAACGTATCGGTACAACTCGCCGCCGTGGATCGTTCGCTGCCCGATATTGCGGCCACCACCGATGTCCGCGTTGCGCGCACCAGCGAAACCGGCGTATTCGTTCTCCGTGACGTGACCGCCGGCCGCTACTGGCTTCGCGTGCGCGCGTTGGGCTATCGCCCCGATTCTGCGCTGATCATGGTCGCCGCAGACGAACGCGTCACGCACGACGTGGCCATGGTCGCGGAAACCAGCGCGCTGCAACGCGTGGTCGTCACCGGCACGTTGCGCCCGGTCACCGTCGCCGAATCGCCGGTCAAGGTGGAGGTCGTGAGCACGCAGTTTCTCGCGCGCAACGTCACCAACACCGTCATGGACGCGCTCAAGAATGTGAACGGGGTGCAGTCGCAGCAGGATTGTGGCGTGTGCGGTACGAACAACCTGCGCATCAACGGCATGGACGGTCCGTATACGGCGGTGCTCATAGACGGCGCACCGATCATGGGCAGTTTGGCGAGCGTGTACGCACTCACCGGTATCGATCCGTCGCTGATCGAACAGATCGAGATCATCAAGGGCCCCGCCTCCACGCTGTACGGCACCGAGGCGATGGGTGGTGTGGTCAACGTCATCACCAAAGATCCGCGCTTTGCACCCCGGGCCACCACGCAGTTCTTCGGGACGTCGCATGGCGAGTGGAACGCCAATGCCTCCGCGGCGGGGAGTAACGGTCGTGCGCATGTGCTGGTCAGTGGCACGCTGTCGCACGCCGGAACTTTCATTGACGACAACCGCGACGCCTTCACCGACCTGCCGCAGTACACGCGCGTGGCGTTGTTCGGCAAGTTGGCGCTGGGGACGCCGAACGACCGCTCGCTGCACGTGGCGGCCAAGCAGTACCACGAATCACGATTTGGTGGCGTGGAGAATTGGACCACGAACGACCGTTGCGGGGCCGAACGTTATGGCGAGTCCATTCGCACCCGCCGCAGTGAGGTGGTGGGCTCATACCGGTTGCCCACCGCCGCGCGCAATCTGCGGGTGGACTTCTCCGCGACGGATCATCAGCAGAACAGTTGCTACGGCGTGACCAGCTATGTCGCGTCGCAGCAGATCGCCTTTGGCCAACTCGTCTGGACCGGTGCGCTCGGGGCCCGTCACGACGCAATGGCCGGCTTCACCGCGCGCTATCAGGGCTACGACGACAACACGACCGTGACCACACGAACGCGGAATGCCGCAACGGTGAATGCACCCGAGCGTCGCTTCATTCCCGGTGTCTTTGTGCAAGACGAAGTGCGTGTGACCGACCGGTTGTCGTTGCTGGGCGGTGTTCGTGCCGATCATCATCGCGCGCACGGCGTGATCACGTCGCCACGGCTTGCGCTCAAGTACGAACTCGATGCGCAGCAGACCATCCGGTTGAACACGGCGACCGGCTTTCGCGTGGTCAATCTGTTCAGCGAGGATCACGCCGCGATCAGCGGCCTGCGCCGATTGGTCATTCGCGGTCCGCTTCAGCCCGAACGTTCGCTCAACGCCTCGCTCAACTACAATCGGCGCATGGGCGATCCGGCCAATCCAGCCACCTTCGACATCGATCTGTTCGCCACGCACTTCAGCAACAAGATCCAGCCCGACTACGCCACCGATCCCAGCGCCACCATCTATGCGAATCTCGACGGGCATGCGATCTCGCGCGGTGTCTCCGCGTCGGTCGATCGTGCGTTCGAGCACGTGCCCGTGGCCATGAACGTGGGCCTGACGATCGCCGATGTGTATCTCGTGCGGGAGGGGATCAGGCGCGCGCAGGAGTTCTCGCCGCGAGTCTCTGGAACGTTTGCGCTCTCGTACACATCGGCGCGCTTTGGAACGACGCTCGACTATACCGGTCGTGTTTCCGGCCCGATGCCGTTGCCGGTGTGCGTGGACGCGGCCGGCGTGACCTGTGGCGGCATTCCGTTGCGCAGTCCGTGGTACTCGGAACAGCATCTGCAGGTCACGCGCACGGTGCGCAGTGGGCTCGAGATCACTGGCGCGGTCAAGAATCTGCTCAATGTTGTAGTGCCGAGACCCATGTTTGATGCGCGTCGTCCGTTCGACGCCGACTTTCAGACGAATTTCGTGTATGGCCCGGTGGAGGGTCGCCGGGTGCAACTTGGCATGCGATGGGTGCGACCGCGGTAACCGCGCTCCGTTACCCAGGCCCAGACAAGTAGAGCACACCGAGTACGAGTGCGGCCAGCGTCGAGACCGCCGCGATCGTCCAGGGAAGCCAGAGCGAGGTGCCGCCCAGTCGCTGTGCAACGGCCCCGCTTTGCCCTGCTGCCATCGTGGCATTGAGCGCCCGCACGATCGCCGCGCCATCGGCCGGTCGATCGCCCGGCGACTTGGCCAGGCACTGCATAACGACCGCGGCGAGACGGGGCGGAATGTGTTGCCGGCGCGCGGTCAGTGGCTCAGGAGTCCCGCGTGCGTGCCCTTCGATCACCGCCTGCGGGTTGCGACCCGTGAACGGCGGATGGCCGCAGATCATTTCGTAGGCCACCACGCCCAGCGCGTAGAGATCTGCGCGATGGTCCAGCGCCGGGTCGCCCGCCGCCTGTTCTGGCGCGACGTACGTGGGGGTGCCCAGCGCGATACCGACCTGCGTGATGCGCAGAACCTCGGTTTCCGCCGTGGAGGCGCTCATGAGCGCCTTGCCGATGCCGAAATCGAGCACCACGGGTTGCCCGTGAAAGAACATGACGTTTTCGGGCTTGATGTCCCGGTGGACGACGCCTTCGCTGTGCGCATAGGCCAGCGCGCTGGCGACCGCCTCCAGAATTCCCACGATATCGTCGAAGGCCATTGGGCGCTCGCGGTCCATGCGTGCACGCAGCGACTCCCCGTCGACCAGCGGCATGGTGTAGTACAAATGCGAGCCGGCAGTCCCGGCATTCAGCAGGGGGACGATCTGGGGGTGCTGCAACCGCGCCGCGAGCGCAATCTCCCGCTTGAACCGCTCGGCGGAGAGCGTGGCGGCCAGTTCCGGCGAGAGCACCTTGATCACGACTGGCCGTCGAAGCGGACGCTCCATAGCTACGAAGACCCGCGACATGCCCCCGCGGGGGAGTTCGCGTTCGATCGTGTACTGGTCGCCGAGCGACTCCTGAAGCTCCGCCCGCAGCGTCTCGTCCGACATACCGTGGTCCCTGGCGATGGATACCCGAATGTAGGGAGGCAAGGCCCTATCTGTTAGGGCGTCACGGCGTGCATGACTGGACGTCGGGCGCTCCGGCACGTAAATCGTCGGGCGACGTCCGGTTGTACTGTTCGTGGCGCGCCCCCCGCGGCGCCTGCCGGAAGCCTCTCTCACCAAGACCAGACTCATGCGACATGCCTTGATGTACGTCGGCGCGTTCGAGCGCAATTTCCCGATCCTGACGTCCGCCTCGACCTCGTTTCAGGGCAGCGATGGGGCGATGCACCCGTATCCGGCCTGGCCGTCGAGCGCGAACGGCTTGCGCGTCAGCTATATGGAAAAGTCCGGCAAGAAGTTTGTGGCTGTGCGTGTTGCGGATGGGATCAGCGATGTCGTACTCAAGAACGAGATGGTGATGGTACCGGGTGAGCACTTCGGATTCGGTACGAAGCTCAGCGGCGAGCCGACCAACGTTGAGGACAACATCGCGATCATGAAAATGCTCGAGGACATCATCAAGAAGAACATCGATGACAGCACCGAGTTGCTGGAGATTCGCGCGCGCTTCAAGGCGGCGGCGGGCGCGAAGTAGGCCGTGCCGTAATCGGTACAGCACCGGCGGACGAGCGCGGGCAGCATGCTCGTCCGCCGTGTGCGGAATGACCTCCAGCCGTCGTGGCTTTGAAATGATGTCGTCGAGCGCCGGATCGAACAGGGGCGCCGCACGCAGCGGTATCAGGCGCGGTAGTGGACGCGTGCCGCGGCACGAGATCGCAGACGAACGCCATTCAACCCTTATGCAGAGATCTTCCGCACATGACGAATGCCCGAATTCTTCCCGCTGTCCGCTCGATGCGCGCGTCCATCACAATGACACCGTGGGTGCTGGTGCTGTTGGCGCTCGCGCTGCTCACGCCGCTCGCCCGAGTCGCCACGGCCCAGACGGTGCGCGCGACGGACAATCCGAGATTCGGGCGCTGGCAGCTCAAGTCGGACGCGCCCGCACCCGCGAGTAACATCATGACGTACGAGCCGTACGGTGCCACGGGTATGAAGGCGACCATTCAATCGGTGAATGCGCGCGGCGACACCACACGCTGGTGGTACACGACGGCATTCGATGGCGCGGATATGCCGGTGACCGGGAATGCGGGGCAGTCACACGCTGCGGTGCGCACTGTGAGTCCGCACATCAACGAGATCGTGAACAAGAAGGACGGTCGTGTCACTACGCGACTGACGAACGTGCTGTCACCTGACGGGCAGACGATTGCCGTGATCTACATGCGGGACGATGGGACCGGCCGAACGAGCGGTGTCACATTCGCGACCTACGAACGCATGCGCTGAGCGTTACGGCATTCCGCTGGGTCATTCCGTTACGGGTCGCCGCTATGCACATTCCCGATCGTTCTCGACCTCACAGGAGCAGGGATGCGTCGTTCGATCGGTCTTTCCGCGCTGGGCTGCGCCCTCGGCGGCATTTTCATCGTCAGTCAGCCATTGACCGCACAGCCGGGCGGACGAGGCGGCGCGCGCGGCACCACCAGCATTCAGGCGGGCGAATCGTGCCCTGAAGGGATGACGGAGATTCGGCCGCGCACCTGCATGGCGCCTCAGATCCCGGCGCCGAGCATCGTGGACTATCGCCCGAAGTCGACGACGGTCTCAACGGCGCATCTCGTGCGCACCGCCAAATATCCAGCCATCGACTTTCACGGGCATCCGTCGGGGTTGCTGGGCACGCCGGATGGGCTGGCCAAGCTTGGCGCGGCGCTGGACAGTCTCAACGTGCGCATGATGGTCGCCGCGGACAACATGTCCGGCGAACGACTGCAAACCACCATGAAAGCGATTCGTGCGTCGGCCATGAAGGATCGTGTGCGGGTGCTGGCCGGTGTGAGCTTCCAGGATGTGGGCCCCGGCTGGGCCGCGAAGGCGATCGCCCAGCTCGAAGCGGACGTCGCCGCCGGTGCCGTGGGAATCGGCGAGATCTCCAAGAGTTTTGGTCTGACGATCAAGAAGGCCGATGGTTCACGACTGCGCCTCGACGATCCGGAGCTCGATCCGTTCTGGGAAGCGTGCGCGCGGCTCAAGCTGCCGGTCTTCATTCACACGGCCGATCCGCAAGAGTTCTTTCAGCCGCTCGACAACGACAACGAGCGCTGGCTCGAGATGGCGCTGTTCGCCGAGCGTCGCTACCCGCCCGATCGCTATCCCACGTTCGATCAGCTCATGACCGAGCGTGACAACCTGTTCCGCAAGCATAAGCGCACCACCTTCGTGGCCGCGCACATGGGCTGGCACGCCAACGATCTCGGCCGGTTAAGCAAGATGCTCACCGAGATGCCGAACGTGCATACCGAGCTTGGCGCGGTACTGTACGACATCGGGCGGCAGCCGCGCGCGATGCGCGACTTTTTCGTGCAGTTCCAGGATCGCATTCTCTTTGGGAAGGATTCGTTTCAGCCGGAGGAGTATCCGTACTACTGGCGGGTGTTCGAAACGCGCGATGACTACTTCGACTACTATCGCGGCTACCACGCCTTCTGGAAGTTGTACGGCATCGATCTCCCCGACGCCGTGTTGAAGAAGGTGTATTATCAGAACGCGCTGCGACTGACACCGTCATTGCCACAATCTGGCTGGCCCAAGTAGGACACACTCTGACCGGGATTCTGTCATGCTGAAGAAGATCGCGATCGGTATCGTGTTGTTGCTCGGCGTGCTCATGCTGCTGGCCACGACGAAGCCGGCGACCTTCGCAGTGGAGCGGAGTGCGACGATCAACGCGCCGCCGGACAGCATTTTCGTGCGGGTCAACGATTTTCACCGCTGGGCGGAATGGTCGCCGTGGGAAAAGCTTGACACGAACATGACGCGCACGTTCAGCGGCGCGGCGGCGGGCCCGGGCGCCATCTACGAGTGGGAAGGGAACTCCGATGTCGGCAAGGGGCGCATGGAGATCACCGATGCGACCGCGCCGGGCAAGGTCTCCATCAAGCTCGATTTCCTCTCACCGATCGAGGCACACAATACGACGGTGTTTTCGATGCAACCGTCGGGAAGCGCCACCAACGTCACCTGGATGATGTCCGGCGACAATAACTTCATGGCCAAGGTGATGTCCGTCTTCGTGAGCATGGATCAGCTCATCGGCAAGGACTTTGAGTCCGGGTTGGCCAACATGAAGGCGGCGGCGGAGAAATAGCGTGCGTTTCAGACACGGGCTGCGATGACCGCATCGTCCGGGACCGCGCCAGCGCGGCCTGCTGCATCGGCGCCGACCCGGCGCTACGATCGTTCAATCGTGGAAGGACCGCTGCTCGGCGCGGTCTGGAAGATCGCGTTTCCAACAATGCTCACCAATATCATCGGTGGTCTGCAAGGGATCGTGGATCATGTGATGGTCGGTCACTTCGTCGGGTTCACCGGCAACGCGGCGATCGGCGTGGCGTGGCAGATCTTTCTCGTGGTGATCGTGTTCATCTCGTCGCTCTTCACCGGCATGAGCGTATTGGTGGCGCGCTTCGCGGGTGCCGGCGAAGAAGACAAGGTCGATCGCACCGTCTTTCAGGCTTTTCTCACGGCAATCGGACTGTCGGTATTCGTGCTCGCGCCACTCGGCTACGTGCTGGCGCCGATTCTGCTCGATATGATCAACGCGGCACCCGCGGTAAAGGCGGAGGCGCTGCCGTTTCTGCGCATCATGTTTCTGTTCAGCAGCGGCATGATGGTCTTCTTCATGCTTGGCGGTGCGCTGCGGTCCGCGGGTGATGCCAAGACGCCGATGCGACTCGGCATTGCCATGACCGTGCTCAACATCGCGCTGAACGTCGTGCTCATCCGCGGACTCGGCCCGATCCCCGCGTTCGGAACCGCCGGTGCAGCAATGGGCACCGTCACCGCCTCCGGAATTGTCGCGCTGTACGCGCTGACGAAGCTGACCCGCGGTGGGTGGGTGGTCTCCTTTCCGAAGGGTGGCTCGCTGCGTCCCGACTGGACCATCATCCGCTCACTGTTCCGCTTCGGCTTGCCGACCGGCATTCAGGGAATCGCGATGAACATCGGCGGCGTGCTGATGCTGTCGTTCATTGGGTCGTTGGCGCAGAGTGCGGCAGCACAGGCGGCGTTCGCCGTGTCGTATTCACAGCTGTTCTCATTTGTGACGTGGACGTCGGTCGGCCTGATGGGCGCGGCGGCGACGGTGGCGGGGCAGAACCTCGGGGCCGGCCACCCGGATCGCGCGAACGAGGCCGTGCACGTGGCCGCACGCATCGGGTTGACCGGCGCGGCGATTCTCGGCGTCTTCTACTACTTCGTGCCCGGTCACCTGCTGGCGATCTTTGGGTTGAATGAACCGGCAGTGGTCGAGATCGGCTCGCAGCTCCTGCGCGTGTTGAGCGTATCCGGTCTGTTCATCGCTGTGGCGCTGACGTATACCGGCGGCTTGCAAGGGACGGGCGACACCAAGAGCCCGCTGTACATCTCGATCGTAACGCAGGTGGCCATTCCGCTTGGGATCTGCTTCGTGATTCGTTCGATCGGGACGCTGACGCCGCTCGACATCTGGCTCGCTATTCTCGCGGGACATGTCAGCCGGTGTTTGCTGAGCGTCTGGCGTTTCAATCAGGGAAAGTGGCGAACGATCAGCGTGGACATTGGACACCGCGCGTGACGAGCGTGCGGCACGTTTGCATCCGGTTTGGCATGCGCTTGGCGGTCGGACCCAACCTCACACTGGACGCAACGATGAATCCGGATTTTGAACAGATGGAGTCCGACCCGGCCATCGCGAACCTGACAGCGTTCGAAAATGTGTTCGAGCCGCGCCGTCCGTCCTTTATCGAAAGGAATGAACTGTTGACGTGACGAGGACAAAGTCTTATCGGGCGGATTTCTCGTATCGCCGGGTGACCGTTGTGATGCACAACGCCGGCGCCGGGCGACAATAGCGTGGTCGCGAAAGTCAGCTACCGGTTCGGCGTACGCAGACGGCGGGATCGCGAACAGCGGCGGGATCGCGAACATCGGCGGGATCGCGAACAGCGGCGGATCGCGAACAGCGGCGGATCGCGAATGACGCGGGCTTCGCCGCGAACGGGACAGAGCCGTCGGACGCCGACGTCGCGATGCGAGGACAGTCGCCTTTTTTAGGGGACCGCATCCCCCAACGACCCCCAAGGCCAGGTTACCCCGAGACGACGCCCGCCTTGCCACGGTTCCACTCGCGGCGAAGCCCGCGATGTTCGCGATCCCTCCGTCGCGATCCCTCCGTCGCGATCCCTCGGAGTCGGCCCCGGGGGCGGCGATCCGCGGGAACCGCTGGACGCCGAGTGCTCAGCGGCTAACGTGTACAGAACCAATTTTCCATCGTGCGGACTCCCCGCGCGCTTCGCGTTCAAGCACACACCGAGCCATGGCCAAAATCAAGGTAGTGAATCCGGTCGTCGAGATGGATGGCGACGAGATGACGCGCATCATCTGGCAGTTCATCAAGGACAAGTTGATCCTGCCGTACCTCGACATCCAGCTCGACTACTACGACCTCGGCATCGAGCATCGCGACGCCACCAGCGACCAGGTCACCATCGACTCGGCCGAAGCGACAAAGAAGCACGGCGTGGCCGTGAAGTGCGCGACGATTACGCCTGACGAAGCGCGGGTGAAGGAGTTCTCGCTCAAGAAGATGTGGAAGAGCCCCAACGGGACCATCCGCAACATTCTCGGCGGCGTGATCTTCCGCGAGCCGATCATCATGTCGAACATCCCACGCCTCGTGCCGGGGTGGACCAAGCCAATCGTCATCGGACGTCACGCGCACGCCGACCAGTACAAGGCCACCGACTTCAAGGTGCCGGGACCGGGCACGGTGACTATTACCTACACGCCGGCCGATGGCAGTGCGCCCATGGAGATGGAAGTCGCGAAGTTCGGTGCCGATGGTGGCGTCGCGATGGGCATGTACAACTTCAACGACTCCATTCGCGATTTTGCGCGCGCCAGTCTGACGTACGGGTTGAACCGCAACTACCCCGTCTACCTCAGCACCAAGAACACGATTCTCAAGGCGTATGACGGCCAGTTCAAGGACATCTTCGAACAGGTCTTCAACGACGAGTTCAAAAAGGACTTCGACGCCAAGGGCATCACGTACGAACACCGGCTCATCGACGACATGGTCGCCGCCGCACTCAAGTGGGAAGGCGGGTATGTATGGGCGTGCAAGAACTATGACGGCGACGTACAGTCGGATATCGTGGCGCAGGGCTTCGGTTCACTTGGCCTCATGACCAGTGTGCTCATGACGCCCGACGGCAAGGTCATGGAAGCAGAAGCCGCGCATGGCACCGTCACGCGTCACTTTCGTGAGCATCAGAAGGGCAACAAGACGTCCACCAACCCGATCGCGTCGATCTTTGCCTGGACACGCGGCTTGGCGCATCGTGGCAAGCTCGATGGCACACCGGCGCTGGTGGACTTCGCCAACACGCTCGAGGCTGTATGCATCGAGGCGGTGGAGTCGGGCGAGATGACCAAGGATCTGGCAATTCTCATCAGCAAGGACGCGCCGTACCTGCACACGGAAGCGTTCCTCGATGCCATCGACAAGCGGTTGCAGGCGAAGATGGCGTAAAGCGCGGGACGGCGGTGTTCGCGTGTGACGACTACCAGCGCGCGAACACCGTCCAGATGAGGAGCATGCCGCAGGGCGGGCGGTCGCCGTTGGCATACTCCATGGGGACCGCCCCCGTGCCCGCATAGAATTCCACGGCGACGACATCCCGCGGATTGAGCGCATCGATGCGCGTTTCGGACACTGACATCATCGGGGCCGGTGCCCCGCCGTCCAGCGGGATCGTGCTGCCGCCGGAACTGCGCATCGCCGGAACGCCATCGATCACGATCGCCGGTTCGGAGCACCCGGGTCGTCTGGCGCGGATTTGCAGTCCTCCCAGTGTGCGCGCGACTTCAATCCCGTTCACGCGACGCAATGCCGACTCCATGTCGAATCGTGTGGCGATCTCCTTTTGGTCCAGATACTGGCCAAACCCCAGTCGCCGCCGGTTTATGTAGCCGGCCTGATCCATCCCGATGCGCCGTTCTCCGCGCACGTTTACTCGCGCAAGCGTCGTCGTTCGGGGGAGCTCCAATCGCAGGTCTACCGGTGCATCGCCGCGCACGTCCACAATGCGATAGGTCGCGCCTAAACCGATCTGCCGTACGCTCAGCTCCTGCGTCCCGCTCGGCACCTCCGTAAACGCAAAGCGACCCGATCCATCGGTGCGAGTCGCCCGATCGATCGCTGGTAGCAACACGAGCGCGTTCACCAGCGCCCCGCCTTGTTCGTCTACCACGATGCCGCGGACAACGCCGCTGCCTCGTACCGGCGTGGGTGCCGCGCCGGCGGTGTCTTTCGCGACGGCCGTACGCGATGGCAGGAATTCGGCGCTCACCCATAGATCGCGGCGCAACATTCGCGCTTCGCCGACCGCCTGCGTGATGCGCCCACTCGACGCGCTATCCTTGATCGCCGTGGTGGCCAGCGCCAGATCGCTTGGCAGGCCGCACACACCATAGTTACCGGCGTCGTCGGAGATGGCCTCTCGCATCAACTCGCCGAGTCGCACCCCCTTTCCCTCGGGCACGACGCTGAACCACGAAAATGACACGCGCGCTCCGTCCAGCCGAGCGCCCGCACGCGCGTCGTAGACCGTGCCGAACACGATCGCACTGTCGCGTGACGGTTGTTCCGGTGCCGGACACAGTCGAGCGTAGAAGGTGCGGAACGACGGCGTCGCCAGTGTGATCAACTGCTCGCCTGCACGCACCTCAAGCGCATGCGCGAACGCGTACATGCCGATAGAGTCGAGTTCTGGCGACGAGAAGGTCAGACGACGCATGCCCGTGGGAACGCTGTCCAACCGAAAACGGCCGTTCTTGTCGGCGACCGCCATTCGAGCTGGTTTGAGCAGCTCCACCGTCGCGCCTGCCATCGGTCGCATGGTCAGACTGTCAAACGCGACGCCACGCAGCACACCGAGCGGCTCGTCCGGTGGCTGCAGCCATAGCACGGCGGGGAGCAGGACCGCGGGGACTACGGCGGAACGAAGACGCAGCGCGGCGCGTACCCACAGTGAGCTCAGCGCTTCCGGTCGTTCGATGCCTGCACTCATTGCCAATATTCCATGGTCTGCGTGTCTGCGCGCCTGACAATCCAGTTGGCCTGCGGACGCTACCGATTGGCTGGCCAACGGTCAACCCGGCAGCATCGTTCGCTTTGACGTCGCCCGCTCACTCGGGTAGCATCACTCAACCCGTTCCGTCGAGGTAGGTATCCGCGTGTCGTCATTTCGTGCGATCGTCGCCCGCACCCTGTTCGTCATCGTCAGTGGGGGTGCGCTCTCGCCCCTTCCGGTCGCCGCTCAGGTCGCAACCGGGACCGCCGCGCGCGGTCCTCGATTCGAAATCGCGTTCAGTCCGGTCGCACACCCCGCGCCCATCACCGGGCGCGTATACGTCGCCATCAGTCGCACCAGCGACGCGCAGCGAACACCGATCGCGCAGACCGGCGAAAATGGGGTGCCGCTGTTCGGCGTGAACATCGACCAGTTGACGGCTGGAAAGAGCGCCATCATCGATGCGAGCACCTTCGGACATCCGGTGCAGTCGCTCGCCGGGATTCCCGCTGGTGAGTACTGGGTGCAGCCGTTCGTGAATGTCTACACGAAATTTGCGCGCGCCGACGGCAAGACCGTCTGGCTGCATATGGACCAGTGGGAAGGACAGAACTGGAAGCGGTCGCCGGGCAACCTGTATGGTGAGCCGGTCAAGATCACCTTCAATCCAGCGTCCACCGCACCCATCAAGCTCACGGCCGACAAGGTCATTCCGGACATTGTGATTCCGCCGGAAACGGAGAACGTCAAGCGCATCAAATTCCAGAGCGCGATTCTCACCAAGTGGTGGGGACATCCGATCTACCTCGGCGCAACGGTGCTGCTGCCCAAGGACTACGACGCACATCCCGATGTGAAGTACCCGATCGTGTACGACCACGGACACTTCTCGCTGCGCGCACCGCGCGTGGGATCCACGCCGTACTGGAATGCCGACGGCACGCCGCGCATGATCGTGGCCACGCTGCAGCATCCGTCTCCGTATTACGACGATTCATACGGCGTGAACTCGGAGAACAACGGACCGTACGGCGACGCGATCATGCAGGAGCTGATCCCGGCGGTGGAATCAAAGTTTCGCGCCATCGGCAAGCCGTGGGCGCGCTTGCTCACCGGTGGTTCGACGGGCGGATGGATTTCGCTCGCGCATCAGGTCTTCTATCCAGACTTCTACGGCGGCGTCTGGTCGTTGTGCCCCGACGGCGTAGACTTCCGCTATCACCAGATCGTGAACGTGTACAGCGACACCAACGCGTACTTCTTCGATCGCGGGTGGCTCAAGATCGACCGGCCGACACGACGTCAGCCCGATGGCAACGTGACAGCTACGATGAAAGATGAGAATTGGTACGAGCTCGTCTCCGGCGATCGGTCACGCGGCGGCGGACAGTGGGACATCTGGGAGGCGACCTACGGCCCGGTCGCATCGGATGGCTACCCAAAACCGATCTGGAACAAGCGCACCGGCGTCATTGATCACCAAGTCGCACAATTCTGGAAAGAGCGCTACGACCTGCGCTATCTGCTCGAGACCAAGTGGACCACACTCGGCCCAAAACTCGCCAACAAGCTCAATGTCTACGTTGGCGAAGCGGACTCTTACTATCTCAACATGGGCGTGCACCTGCTCGACGATTTCCTGCGTACGGCCGATGCGCCCAAGTGGACGGGTGAGACGATTTTCCAGCCGCAGGCGCCGCACTGCTGGGGGCCGGGGATGCCCGAGCTGATGCCCAGGATGGTCCGCACCATGGAAGCCAACGCACCGGCAGGGGCGGATCTCAAGAGCTGGCGATACTGACGCACGCATGGCACGGCGTGCTGGCTGTCTGGGCGGGATGAGCGTACGATAGGGATTCGTCCCCCGCCCAGAGGTGTTCATGTCGCTCCGTCGTCCGACGGTCACACTGGCCACAGTGGCCTTGTCGTTCATGCTGTTGCCGCAGGTCGTTTTCGCTCAACGCACAGCTTCGGCGCCTACGCGCGCCACGCCCGCCGCAAGTGCAATTACTCCCGCGCTCTACGACGCGCTGTCCTGGCGCTTCATCGGCCCGGAGGGTAATCGCTTCACATCGGCGGCTGGTATTCCCGGCGACCCGCACACGTACTACGTGGGCGCCGCCTCAGGTGGCATTTACAAGACCACTGACGGCGGCGTGCACTGGACCTCGTTGTTCGACGCGCAGCCGGTGCAGTCGATCGGCGCGCTCGCGGTGGCGCCAAGCGATCGCAACATCGTCTGGGCCGGTACGGGCGAAGCACACATCCGTAGCCACATCTCGATCGGGCAGGGGATCTACAAGTCGCTGGATGCCGGCGCGACGTGGAGTCTGATGGGACTCGAGAAGACGGGACGCATCGCGCGTGTCGTCGTGCATCCCACCAATCCGGACATCGTGCTGGCCTGCGCACTCGGCACGGCATACGGCCCGCAGCCCGAACGCGGCGTGTATCGCACCACCGATGGCGGTACCACGTGGACACGCACGTTGTTCACCGACGAGAACACCGGCTGCTCAGACCTCGCGATGGATCCGTCCAATCCGCGCACGCTGTACGCCGGCATGTGGCAGATCGAGATTCACACGTGGGGACGCACCAGCGGCGGACCGGGGAGCGGGCTGTTCGTCTCGCGAGATGGTGGCGCCACCTGGACGCGCCTTCGCGGCAACGGTCTTCCCACGAAGCCGGTGGGCAAAGTCGCCCTCGCCATCTCGCGGTCGAATCCGCAGCGCGTCTTTGCGCTCATCGAGACTGGCGACGGACTCCCATGGAACGGCGAAGAGACGGAGAGCGGCCAGCTCTGGCGCACCGACGACGGAGGCGCGCAATGGACACTGGTCACACGTGATCGCAACGCCATGGGGCGTGCGCACTACTACTCGCGCATGGCGGTCGCGCCGGACAACGAGAACGAGACGTACTTCCTCACGGCGTCGTACGCCCGTTCCATCGACGGTGGCCGTACACTCACCACACTCACCGGCGCGGAAGCACCCGGCGGTGATCATCATGACATCTGGATCGACCCGACCAACGCCGATCGGCAGATCGTCGCGCACGACCAAGGGCTGTCCATCACTGTCAATCGCGGACGCACCTGGTTCAAACAGCGGCTGAACAACGCGCAGATCTACCACGTCACGGTGGACAACCAGATTCCGTACAATGTGCTGGGCAACAAGCAGGACGAGCCGAGCTATCGCGGGCCGAGCAACTCGCGCGTGCAGGGCGGGCGCAGTGCGGGGATTTCGCGCGGCATGTGGCATTCGGTGGGCGGCGGCGAAAGTGGTTGGGCGACACCCGATCCGACCGATGCGAATCTCATCTGGTCGACGGCATCGGGTTCGGGGATGGTGGGTGGTATCGTCGTGCGCTTCGAGGAGAACCGGCGGCAATTCCGAAATGTCGAGGTCTGGCCGCAACAGTCCAACGGTCCCGCCGAAGGAGTGAAATATCGATTCGTGTGGGACGCGCCACTGCACATCTCGCCGCACGATCACAACACGGTGTACACGGGCAGCCAGCATCTGCACCGCACACGTGACGGCGGACAGAGCTGGCAGGTGATCAGCCCCGACCTCACGCGCAACGACCGCAGCAAGATGAAGAGCTCCGGCGGACTCACGCCGGACAACATTGGCGTGGAGTACTCGGGTGTGGTGTACGGCATCGCCGAGTCGCCAAAGGAGAAGGGACTGATCTGGATTGGCACCAACGATGGCCTCGTACAGCTCACGCGTGACGATGGCGCCACGTGGACCAACGTCACGTCCAACGTGCCCGGGATTCCCGGGTGGGGCTCGGTCCGTTCGATCGCGCCGTCGAAGTGGGATGGGGCGACGGCATACATCGCCGTCGACGCGCATCAGGAAAACGATCGCGACCCGCACGTCTATCGCACCAACGACTACGGCAAGACCTGGACGAAGATCGTGAGCGGTATTCCGAAGAGCAATCTGAGCTACGCGAAGATCATTATCGAAGATCCGACGCGTCGCAACATGCTGTACCTGGGCACGGAGAATGCGATCTACTTGTCGTATGACGCGGGCGGCACGTGGCTGCCGTTACAGAACAACCTCCCGCACGCACCCGTGTCGGGTATCATCGTGCAGGAGCACTTCAATGATCTCGTCATTTCCACGTACGGGCGCGGCTTCTGGATTCTGGACGACCTGACCCCGCTGCAGCAGCTCAGCACCGACATCACGGCTGCAGCCTCGCATCTCTTTCCGCCGCGCGCCGCGTATCGCTATCGTCCGGTCACCGCGCCCAGCACGACGTACGACGATCCGACGGTCGGAGAGGATCCCGAGTACGGGGCGTATCTCAACTACTACCTGAAAGCGCCCGCGAAATCGGCACCCACGGTTCAGATTCTCGATGCGGGCGGGAAGCTGGTACGCACGCTGCGTGGAACGAACACGGCCGGACTCAATCGTCTCGCGTGGGATCTCCGAGATGAACCGAGTGCTGAAGTGCGCTTGCTTACTAGTCCGCTCTATGCCGACCACATCGTGGCCGGTCCGGCGGGACGCACGGCGCCCGGTACACCGCGCCTGTCCATCCTCATGCCACCGGGGACGTATACCGTAAAGCTCACGGTGGATGGGAGCTCGCAGTCGCAGCCGCTGGAGGTACGCAAGGATCCGAACAGTGGCGGGACGGACGCGGAGATCACCGAGCAGGTGCGCATGGTCGCGGCGATCAAGGCGCAGCTGAACGAGGGCGCCGTTGCGGTGGCTCGTGTGGAAGCGGTGCGTCTGCAGGTGCAACAGGTACAGCGTCTCGCCAATGACGCCGAGGTGACGCGTCTGGCACGCGCCCTCGATGCGAAGATCGTCGACGTGGAGATGAATCTCGTCGACCTGCGACAGACCGGCGGCGGACAAGACGGTGTGCGATTCGGCTCCAAGCTGTTGGCGAAGCTCGGCTACCTCGCTACGGGTGCGGCCAGCTCCGACTTCAAGCCCACGTCACAGCACGGCGAAGTGAACCAGATCCTCGCCGCCGAGCTCCGTCAGCATCTCAGCGCGATCGACGGTGTCCTCGCGTCGGAGTTGGCACCGTTCAATGCCATGCTCAAGGCGAAGGGACTGCCCGAGGTTGTGGATCGGCGTGGCACACCGGCAGCGATCGTGCCGTAGCCTTTCACGTTGGGCTGACGTCGTGGCAGGGAGATACGAACGGATGAACTGCTCGGCCACGGATATGAACCGATGAACGCGGAAACAGCTCGCGGATACTACACACAACAAGAAATTGTTGTTGCAGTATCCGCGAGCTGTTTCCGTTCGTATCTGTTGTTATCCGTGGCCGAGCAGTTCATCCGTTCTTATCCGCACAAATCCCGGCCCAGGCACGCTACTGCGCCGCCAACTCCCGCAGCACACCGGCCAGCGCCCGCAGGCGCGCCGACTCTGCACTCGCCCCCGCATCGCGATCGAGTTGCGTCGCCAGCGCAGTCAGTGCAGTCGAGCGCGCTCCGCCCTTGGCTTTTTCCGCCGCGTTCAGCGACGCAGCAACGCCGTCCAGCCACGCACGAGGCACCGCGCTATTGCGGGCCAACTGGTCCGTGTACGCACGCGCCACCACGAACGCCGCTGGCCACACCAGCTTGGGCTGCTCCTGCGGATTGAAGTACTCGAACGTCACCAACTTCGCCGCCTCAAGCTCGTTTTTCGACAGATGCGCGCTCGGCGTGAGCTCCCACACGTCGAGGCCACGCGAAATCTCCGAGCCCACGATGTAGCCGTTGTACCAGTACGCCGACCACACGCCACCGCCCACCGGCTTGGTCTCATCCATCGGGCCGCGATCGAAGTACGCGATCTCGTATGGCTTGGCAGGGTCCGTCCAGTCGAAGACGTTGATCCCGCCCTGGTACCATGACTGCACCATCACGTCACGACCCGGAATCGGAATGAGCGAGCCGTTGTGCGCCACGCAATTCTCATTGCGCGTCTGCGCCGCCGGCAGCTTGAAATAGCTCTGGAAGGTGAGCGTGTTGCCGGTGCGCGTGAAGATCGCATCGGCGCCCCACTCGTACTTGTCCGTCACGCGACACCGCGGCTGCGAACCGCCGCCCCATTCATCGGAGAACAGCACCTTGCTGCCATCATTGCTGAAGGTGGCCGAGTGCCAGAAGGACATGTTGCTGTCGGCCGCGGCGTAGATGCGTTTCGGATTGGCCACATCGCTGATGTCGAGCAGCAGGCCATAGCCACCGCATGCGCCACCAGCCAACCCGATAGCCGGATACGTGGTGATGTCGTGGCACTGCGTCGGCCCCCGCCCCGGAGCGCCCGGCCGCGGCGGGCGTGGCGCTGCCCCTGGCTCCGGACGGCGCTGATCCGCCGGGTCCTCGGCGTGGCGCGCGACTTCAGCCAAGCCTTCGAAAATTCGGGGTGAACTCGTGATCGCCGCACTCGCCGGGTTCGCCAGCGGCACCTTGATCACTTCGATGCGAAAGAGCGCCGAGTTGGGGTCCGAGTCGGGGGCTCCGCCCGAGCAGCCGGGCAACTCGGTGGAAGAGCGCACACCGGCGGATCCCGAGACGTAGATGTAGATGTTCTCTTTGTCCTTGGGATCCGTTACGAGCGTGTTCGTGTGCGAGCCGCGACACGTCTGTACCGTCGTGATCGTCTTCGGATTGGCGACGTCGGAGATGTCGATGATGCGCACCCCACGCGCGCGTTCACGACTGATCGTATCCTGTACGCCTTGCAGCCCGCAGTCTACGCGACCACTCACCGCTTCTGCAGATACAAAGAGCAGATTGCGATAGACCGTCACGTCGCTCTGCGATCCCGGGCAGACGAACGCCGTGCGCAGCGTCGGCTTTTTGGGATTGCCGATGTCCCACACCTGCCAGCCGCTGTAGTTGCCCTGAAAGACCAGATTGCCAAGAAACGCAAGATCGGAGTTCTTCAGTCTGGCATCGCCCGGCGTGCTCGGATTCATGAACTTGTCCGACGGCTTGGTCGTGGACACCAGCCGCATGTTCCAGTTCGCCACCGCTGCATCGAACCATCCACCCTTGAGTCCCACGCGCGGGTCGGGCGAGGGTGGCGCGGCCATCATGCTGCCGGCCGACGAGGCACCAGTCGAACCGCCACCCGAACCACCGCCCGACTGCACCGACGCGCAGGCCTGCGTGGCGAGCAGCGTCGCCGCGATGGGAACGAGTGATCGCGACACTGTAGGAAACGTGCGCCTGCTCATGGATTGGCACCGGTGGAGGGAAGCTGCGAAAGTATCACGCGCATCCGATCGATCTCCGTGGACTGATCGGCACTCACGTCTGACGCAAACTTGAAGATGTCGTCGTCCTGCCCCGCGCCACGCGCGCCGAACAGTTCGTCCACCATGGCCAACGCG